>JALSZZ010000034.1 GCA_027075825.1 Mariprofundaceae bacterium
GATCAGTTACGCCGTTATTTTTCGCTACCGTTATTGCTTGGTGTTTCCCGTAAATCATTTATCGGTCAGCTATGCCAACGCGAGGTAGATGATCGCGAATGGGGAACGGCTGCTGCTGTTGCTGTCGCTTGCTTTCTTGGCGCTGATATTCTTCGCGTTCATGATGTGGCAAATCAACAACAGGTGATTCGCATGGCCTCGGCGCTGGCAGACTACCATCACTGATGTTTGACGAAGAATTTTCTCACCTGCATTTTCATTTCATTGACCTGATGGATATTCTGCTGGTCGCCCTGGTGATTTATTTTGCCCTGCACCTGGTGCGTGGCACGCGGGCACAGCAAATGCTGGTGGGGATTGCCGTGCTGATGGCTATCTATGAATTTGCCCGTTACAGCGGTTTGTTGACGCTGGAATGGCTGTTTTCGCAATTCTTCTCCTTTTTCGTGGTCATTATTGTGGTGTTATTTCAGCATGAAATCCGGCGGGGGCTGATGAAAGTGGCGATCAATCCCTTAATGCTGGGCAATAACTCCGCCATGGAACGGATGATTGAAGGCATCGCCGACAGCGCTGTTGCGCTGACCCATCGCGGCTGGGGAGCCTTGTTTGTGATTGAACGGGAAACGGGATTGAACCATCTGATTGATCCTGCTGTTAAAATGGATGCGCCATTGTTGCCTGATGTGGCGCTGGCCTTGTTTTGCCCCAAGGCACCGTTGCATGATGGCGCTGTGGTTGTTCGTCAGGGCGATGATGGCGGACGCATTGTAGCCGCCCGTGTGTTGTTGCCACTGGCTCAGGCCAGTAGCCTGCCCGGAGATTTTGGCACCCGTCATCGTGCAGCCGTTGGTCTGACGGAAGAAAGCGATGCGATTGTGGTGATTGTTTCCGAAGAGCGGGCGGATATTCATGTCGCAGACGAGCACGGGCTGAGCAAGGCGCTGAACCGTCAGCAACTGGTGGAATATTTGCGTCGGGAATTGCGTCCTGCCGTGCTGGCCAGAAAATCATCATGATTCTTCGTTTTTTACGCGCTGTTTCGATGTATGCCTGGGCCTTGCTGATCGCCATGCTGCTGTGGTTTCAGGTGCATGGTCAGGGTGAAAGCACGGTCAGCATGGATGTTTCGTTGCAATTGCGCGGATTGCCCGACAATATGGTGCTGATCAACGATCTTCCCGACCATGTGAAAATCACGGTCAGCGGTTTGCAGGCGCGTCTGAAACTGCTTGATGAAAGCAAGCTGTTTCTGGTCATTGCGGCGGGCGATGTTCACGAGCCTGGCGTTTTCACGCGCCCGGTCGATGCGGCCACGCTGGTATTGCCACCGGGACTGACGGTTGATAAGGTGCAGCCTGACCGACTGAAATTACAGGTAGACAGACTGGTGAAAAAAACGGTTGCTGTTGAGGTTCGCTTTGATTTACCTGAGGGCTGGCAGGTGCATCAGGTCAGTGTTCAACCCGCTGAGGTGACGTTGACAGGGCCGGAGATCTGGCTGGAAACGCTGGAAAGCGTGCCTACCGAGGCGTTGCGTCCCCCGTTGACCCCCGGCCTTGTCAAAATGAAGGCAGACATTGTGATTCCGGCAGAAAAAGCCATCAAACAATTTGATAAAGAGCAACAGTTTGTCGTACAGGGTGTGTTGAGCAGAATCGTGCAGCAAGAGAGAGAGCGAAATCCGCTCCCTGAACAGTCACTTCAATCACAGGAATAAATGATGCGTAAGTATTTTGGCACCGATGGGGTGCGTGGCACCGTCAACAAGGAACCGATGACAGCAGAGTTTGCGCTGCGCCTGGGGCGTGCTGCCGGTCATGTGCTGACGCGCCACCTGCCTCACCGCCCTCATATTCTGATCGGCAAGGATACCCGGCTTTCCGGCTATATGCTGGAATCCGCCCTGTGCGCAGGGCTGACGGCACAGGGCATGAACGTGCAACTGGTTGGCCCGGTACCCACCCCTGCTGTCGCTTATCTGACACGCAGTCTGCGTGCTGATGCAGGCGTGATGTTATCCGCTTCACATAACCCGGCAGGCGATAACGGCATTAAATTTTTTGCCGCCGACGGCTTCAAACTTCCTGATGATACTGAAGCAGCGATTGAATCGACTATGGATGATTTACCTGCCTTGCCGACGGCGCTTGATGTCGGCAAGGCCGTGCGTGTGGACGATGCGCGTGGTCGCTATATCGAGTTTCTCAAAGCTTCGCTGCCGCGTGATTTGCGTTTTGATGGCTTGCGTGTGGTGGTGGATTCTGCCAACGGCGCGGCCTACCAGGTGGCGCCGCGTTTGCTGCGTGAACTGGGCTGTGAGGTGATCAGCCTGTTTGATGCGCCGGACGGTTTTAATATCAATCATGGCTGTGGTTCCACTGCACCGGATGCCATGTGTCAGCGTGTCATCGAAGAGCGGGCGGATATTGGCCTGGCACTCGATGGCGATGCAGATCGGCTGATTGCCTGTGATTGCCACGGCAAGCTGGTTGATGGTGACCGGGTGATTGCCATTCTGGCCCTGCATGCACACAGACATCAACACCTTAAAGGTGGCGCTGTGGTCACCACGCTGATGAGTAATATGGGACTGGAGCGTTTTCTGGCCGGGCAAGGGATTGGCATGATGCGCGCTGCCGTGGGCGATCGTTATGTATTGGAAATGATGCGCCAGCACGGCTGCAATATTGGCGGTGAGCAGTCTGGCCACATGATTTTGCTGGACTATAACACCACTGGCGACGGCCTGATGACGGCTCTGCAACTGCTTTGCGCCATGCGGGATGTCAACAGACCCTTGCATGAACTGGCTGATGGACTCAGTCTTTTCCCGCAGAAACTGTGGAATATCACCATGCCTGAGCGCTTCGATGTGCTGGCTGATGAACGTGCGCGTTTGCTGCTGGAGCAGGCAGCGCAACAACTGGGCGACAGCGGGCGGGTGAACGTGCGCATGTCCGGCACGGAGCCGAAGCTACGCATCATGGTGGAAGCTGAGGATGAGGCACTGATGCAACAAACAGGGGAAGGATTACTGGCCGAATTTCAGGCTGTGATTGATGCGCACTTTGCCTGAAGGGACTTCATTCATCTGAAACGCTAAAGCATCAGTCACTAAAAAAGGAAGGAATATGAAACGCTTGCTAAAATATACCGCGATTGCTGTAGCTCTGCTGTTGGTTTTGCTGATTGCCGCGCCGTTTTTTATTGATGTGGATCAGTATCGCGTACAAATTGAGCAGCGCGTCGAGGATGCAACGGGGCGCGCATTTCATATTGGCGATATGCAGGCCTCATTATTCCCCTGGGTAGGTCTGAAACTGGATGATGTGGTGTTGGGCAATGCTGAGGGTTTCAAGGGTGCGGATTTTCTCAGAGTGGGACATCTGGACGTGCAGCTCGCCTTTTGGCCGTTATTGCAGCAACGTGTCGAACTCCGCCATTTCACACTGGAGGCACCAGCACTTTACCTGCAACGCAACAGCGATGGGCGTGGTAACTGGGAAGACCTGACAGGCAGTCAGCCCCAAAACACCACCGCATCGCCTGCGACGGCTTCTTCTTCCCCTGCGCTGGCCGCTTTTACGGCGGAATCCATCAGCCTGAGCAAGGGTCGCCTTAGCTGGAGCGATGCGGTGAGCGGGCAACATATCAGCCTGGATCAGCTGGAAATAAAGCTGGATGATGTACAGCAGGAACGACCGGTGAATGTGCATGCTGCCGTGACGGTGAATGGCAATCTGCTGCAACTGGATGGAAAAATCGGCCCCATCGGTGATCTTACCCGCCTTGACTTGCAGCAACTGCCATTGCAATTACAACTGAGGGCAGATCAGTTCGCCCTGGCTGCTGTTGCCGATATGTTGCCAGCATTGCCAAAGCAACTGGGGGATAGCAAAACAGCGGTGGCTCAGTTACAGGCGGGGCTTGAACAACGCCGCGATGGCACACGCCTTATCAGGGCTGATGCGACGCTTAAAGCTGCGCATGCACTGGCCCTGAAGCTTACTGCAGAACAGCATGATCCGACGCATATCAGCGTACAATCAGCCGATCTGGCCGTGGATCAACGCAAGCTGCTGAATCTTGCCGGTGACATTAACCTGCAAAGTGATAGCCCGGAACTCAGTCTGCGCCTGCGCAGCGAGCCGGTTGAACGTGAATGGCTGACTTCGCTGTTGCCGGAACTGGCCAGCGTGTATAAGGGTCACCCTTCTCCCTGGAAAGCCTTTGATGTCGGCATGATGATAGAACTCAAAGACAAGGCGCTGACACTTTCTGATATGAAATTACGCCTTGATCAGGAGTTGCTGGTGCTTTCTGGCCGCTATCTTTCTGGCAAACATCCTGATCTTCGGCTGAATATACAGGGTGAACAACTGCATCTTGATCCCTGGTTGCCAGCGGCGAAGAAAAGTCAGACAACTGCTGACAGCGGAAAGGCAGGCCCGGCTGAAGAACCTGATTTGCGCCCTTATGCCAACTGGCGCATCAACGTACACACGGAACTTGGCAAGCTGTATGCCAGAGGCAGCGCCCTGGAGCAGGTTGTGCTTAACCTTCAGGGAGAGCAAGGCGTGTTCCAGTTGGCGCCACTGGCCTTCCGCATGGCAGGTGGCAGTCTGAAGCTGAAGGCCAGTGTCAACGCTGCCAGTTATCCGGCAGACTGGAAGGAAACGCTGACCGTGAAGCAATTGCGGGTTGGCCCGTTGCTACAGCAGTTGGCGGACTCCGACCAGCTTGATGGTACGCTGGATATGGACACACGCCTGCATGGCAATGGCCTGCTGCCTGATTCGATCAAGGCCTCGCTGAGCGGCAGCGGCAATATGGAAATGCGCGACGGTCGCGTCAAAGGCTTTGATATTGCCGGAGCGCTGCGCAATATTACCTCGCTGGGGCAGCAAAAAGGCCCGCAATATACTGATTTTGCACGCTTGCAAGCCAGCTTTACGGCTCATAACGGCCTGATTCGTAATAATGATTTATTCATGGCATCGCCGTTGTTTCGTTTAACAGGCAAGGGTACGGTCAATTTGCCTGCTTCAGCAATTGATTACCATATGCGTCCCAAACTGGTGGGTACACTGGTCGGTCAGGGTGATCAGGCAGCTTCCCGTCGCGGTGTGACGATACCGTTGCATATCGCCGGGCCATGGGCCTCACCTTCGATCACGCCTGAACTGGATGCCGGTGCCCTGATGGGCAATGTTCAGAATGCCTTCAAGGGTGGCGGCAATACAGCCAAAACCCTTAAAGATGCCGGAACATCACTCACCAAACCCTCTGGCAAGGCAGTGAAAGACACCGTCAACAAGGCGCTTGGCGGTTTGCTGCCCGGCTTCTGAAATACCATGATGGCACCATTTGAATTCCGGGGCTCGGCCTTTTCCCTGCCGGTGTTTCAGGTGAATAC
>JALSZZ010000035.1 GCA_027075825.1 Mariprofundaceae bacterium
GGGCCGGGAGGCCCCTCCTACAGAAAATCGCACGCGCCGCATCAAATGTAGGAGCGGTCTCCAGACCGCGAATGGTTTCGCCACCGCATACATTCGGAGCCGGGATGCCCCTCCTACAGAAAATCGCACGCGCCGCAGCAGGTGCAGGAGCGGTCTCCAGACCGCGAACCGATCCTGATTTATTCAGCATCATGACACAGCACATCAATCAGCTTTTGCTGGGCAGAAAATGGCGCGCTGCGCCGGGTAGGGCGAATACGACGGTAACTGCCATCAGGCAATAAACGCCAGGCGCCGCAATTATCCTTAAGATAATAGCGCAGACCCTCACGAACGATACGACGGCGCAATCTGGCCGACTCCAGCGGGAATGCCGTCTCAACGCGGTTTTTCAGGTTGCGAATCATGCCATCAGCGCTGGAAGCATAGACGATGGGCTTGCCCTGATTGCCGAAATAATAAATACGGCTATGCTCAAGGAAGCGGCCAAGCACGGAACGCACGCGTATGTTCTCGGAAAGCCCTTTGACACCCGGGCGCAAACAGCAAACGCCGCGCACAATCAGATCAATGCGCGTGCCTTGTTGAGAAGCCGCATAAAGCGCATCAATCAATTCAGGATCCTGCAAGCCATTGACCTTGATAATAATCCTTCCTGATGGGAACGTTGCTTCCTTTTCAATCAGGCGAATCAATAAAGGGTGCAGATCAAACGGAGCCTGCACCACTTTTTGCAATGAGGCATTACAGCCAAGGCCGGTAAGCTGCTGGAACAGCAAATGCATATCATTGCCAATCACCGGATCACAGGTTAACAGTCCAAAATCGGTATAAAAACGGGTGGTGACGCCATGGTAGTTCCCTGTGCCGAGATGGCAGTAGCGCACCAGTTTTCCTTTTTTCTCACGACGCACCACCATCAGCATTTTGGCATGCGTCTTGTAGCCAACCACACCATACACCACATGTACGCCGGCGCGCTGCATGCGCTCGGAAAGCTGAATATTGTCCGGTTCATCAAAGCGGGCGCGCAATTCCACCACGGCGCACACATCCTTTCCCTGCTGTGCGGCCCGGCACAATGCTTCGACAATGCGCGACTGACTTCCGGTGCGATACAGCGTCTGACGAATGGCCAGTACGCTGGCATCCGTCGCGGCCTGTTCAAGCAGGCGAATCACCGGTTCAAATGACTCAAAAGGGTGATGCAACAGCACATCCCGCCGCCGTAAATAATCGAAAATATCATTGCCATCATCAAGCATGGGGGATGTGGCCTGTTGCATGGGGGCAAACTTCAGCGCCGGTTCCGTCACCATATCATACACCCGGTCGAGTCTGGAGAGATTCACCGGGCCATGACAGCGATAACACTGATCGGGGCTTAACTGAAACTTCTCCAGCAGGTAACTGATGCTTTCTTCCGGGCATTCATCGGCGACTTCCAGCCGCACGGTGCGACCAAAGCGACGGTTGGTTTGCAGTCGTCCCTTGACTTCCAGTTTAAGGTCAGCCATTTCTTCTTCATCAAGGTAAAGCTCCGTATCCCGGGTTACCCGAAACTGATGGCAACCCAGCGCCTTCATGCCCGGAAACAGCTGTTTAACAAAAGCATGCATGATAGAAGAGAGAAACACAAAGCCATACGGCACATCCGTCAGTTCCTCTGGCAGGCGCACCACACGCGGCAGGGAGCGTGGCGCTGGCACAATCGCATAACGGTGCTCACGGCCAAAAGCATCCGTCCCGGAAAGTGTGACAATAAAATGCAGGGATTTATTCGCGATTTGCGGAAAAGGATGTGCCGGATCAACGCCCAGCGGGCTGATGACCGGCAGCACCTGCTCCTGCATATAATCGGCAAGCCACTCACGCTGTGCCTCACTCCAGTGATTGCGACGATAAAACCTGACACCCTGCTGCCGTAACTGCGGCAATAGCTCATCATTGAGCAAACGGTATTGCGCTGCAATCATCTCCCGAACCTGACTGCGCAGGCGATCCAGCAGACGCAATAAATCCATGCGGTCAATACCTGCGGTGTGCAGGCCATGATCCAGTTTTTCAAGAATGGCAGCAACCCGCACTTCGAACATTTCATCAAGATTGGAACTGGAAATACACAAAAAACGCAGCCGCTCCAACAATGGAATATCCGGGTCTTCAGCCATCGACAAGACCCGGCGGTGAAAGGCCAGATGACTTAATTCCCTGTTGAAATATCGGTAATTGCTGGCGGACACGCAGAAACCTCCGCTGCTGAGAATCAGGGCGCATGACAACAGCAGTCATCAACATGCACATGGCAAGGCTAAGTCGTGCCAATACCGTCGTCCAGCGGCACAATTGCATCCACAGCGCGTTGTGAAAATGAAGAAGCCTGAATTCAGGTTACAAGGAATCTGTCGGACTTTGGCAATCGTCACGAGAAATAGCGGGATTGAGCCAGATATACGACCTGTTGGCGGCGAATAACAGCGCTATTTAACAAAAACAGGGTGAAGATATTGACCAATATCCGATTTTTCGCAGTAGATTTGCCAAAGTCCGACAGGCTCCAGGCGCCACCACTCTGGCATTGGTAAATATTCGTGAAGATGCAGTCAACGGTGACAGGCCACTTGCATTTGGTGGATGAACAGGCATGCTGTGGCCTGCTTAATACAATACAGGCGCGCACGGAAGCAGCGCCCTGATGAGGAGTTTGATTATGCGTCGATTGTTGTTGGGCGTGCTGTGTGCCGGCATGTTCGCAGGCATGGCCTGGGCTGGCTCTGCCCCCGAAGAAATCGCCAACACTATTCGCAAGGCCAATACGGACCTGCCCATTGCCGAGGTGAATACCACCGATATTCCGGGGATTTATGAGCTTCGCGTTGGCAATAATGTGTTTTATACCGAAAAAACAGGCAGCTATATTATCGCTGGCGGTCATATTTTTAACACCAAAACCAAACAGGATCTGACAGCAGCGCGACTGGAAGTGATCAATAAAGTGGACTGGAATGCTCTGCCATTGGATAAAGCTATTGTTTCGGGTAATCCAAAGGGTAAGGAAATTGCCATTTTTACCGATCCTGACTGCCCTTATTGTCGCAAGCTGGAAAAAAGCCTGGAAGGTCAGGATCAACTGAAGATTTATACCTTCCTGTTTCCGCTGGAAAGGCTTCATCCCCATGCCCGCGAGCATGCAACGGCGATCTGGTGCTCCAAAAATCCGCATAAAACGCTTCAGGATCTGATGATTCACGGCAAGGTTCCTGCCAGCAAGGGCGATTGCGAGACACCGATTGATGATATTCAGGCGCTGGCTCAGCGGTTTAATATTCGCGGTACGCCGACCATGGTAGCCAGCGATGGCCGGAAGCGTTCAGGTGCGGCCTCCGTGGAAACCCTGCTTAGCTGGCTGGATCAGAAGTAATCCCATGCGCAGGGACATTATCGTTTTCGACATTGAAACCATTCCTGATGCTGATGCAGCAAGGCGTTTGCTTCATCTTGAAGAAGCAGATGACAGCAAGGCGCGTGATGCCCTGCGCGATTATTTTCTCGAAAAAACTGATGGCCGGAACGATTTTCCGCGCCAGCCGTTTCATCAGGTCGTCAGCATTGCCTATGCCTTTTTTCAGCGCGAACAGGGCGAGAATGGCCCGGAACTGGTGTTGCGAAAAATTGCCGCCGGTGGCCAGGAAGATGATGACGAAGCCGCTTTGCTGCAGGGCTTTTTTCACCTGATTGAGTCACGGGCGCCAACACTGGTCAGTTTTAATGGCCGGGGCTTTGATGCGCCTGTGCTTAAGTACCGGGCCATGGTGCACGGCCTGCGCTGTCCGCGCTGGTTTTCTGAAGGCGATAAATGGAGTAATTATGATGCTCGCTTTGATCGTCAGTATCATCTTGATCTGCTGGAACTGCTGTCGGATTATGGCGCTTCTGCCCGCTGCACCTTGCATGAGGTGGCGACCAGTTTTGCCATTCCCGGTAAGCTGGATGTGGCGGGCGATGATGTGCGGGCTATGTTTGAGCAGGGATTGATTGGCGATATTCGCCGTTATTGTGAAACAGATGTTTGCAGCACGGCGCTGGTCTGGCTGCGCTGGTTGCATTTTAGCGGTGGTATCTCAACCGCTGCCTGGCAACGGGTGGTAGCGGGCATGTACCACTATTTGCAAACAACGGAAGACAGTCCGCATTTTGAACACTTCCTTCGAGCATGGCAGGCCATGGACAAGCATTTGTCAACACTGTAAGCGGCAACCGGGCATTGCGCCGTACATTGACAAGTTGCCTGCAAACGCTGAGCTTGTGTCGTCTTGCATTACCTGAATTCAGGTCAATATCCGGCGTAAGCGCTCTGCATTTCATCCACAGGAGTATGCTGATGAATCCTTCAGGCCGCCACTTCATGACCTTATTGCTTGCCCTGTCCATCTTTATCCCGGCAACAGTCTGGGCCAAACCTGATGTCAAGATCAGGATTGAGGCATTAAAGCAGGTTGTCGTGATGGAAAATGGCAAAAAAGTGATCAAACGGGTACCGGCGAAAGAGGCCAAACCTGGCGATACGGTCATTTTTCAACTGCATTACCACAACGAAGGCGATCAGCCAGCCATCAACGCGGCGCTGATTGATCCCGTGCCTCTGGAAACCATGTATATCAAGGGTTCAGCCTTTGGCCCTGGCAGTACGATTACGTTCTCTGCCGATGACGGGAAAACGTATGCCACACCGGAAAAACTGGTACGTACCGTAAAAAAAGCCGATGGCACCGTAAAAACCACTGTTATCCCCCCGCGTTTTTACACCCATATTCGCTGGCTGATCAAGAAGATTCCGCCAGGGAAAGGTGGCGTGTGCTCATTTCAGGTGGAACTGAAATAAACACGCATCCGCGCCGGTTGCCTGACATCAGGCTGCTGTTCCCGTCCGTCCGCTGTATGTTGCTTTCTTGTCTTTTTGGTGGAGATTATGCGCCATGCAGGCGTGCTTCCAGGAGTCTGTCGGACTTTGGCGAATCTACTGCGAAAAATCGGATATTGGCCAAATCTTCGCCCTGTTTTTGTTAAATAGCGCTGCTATTCGCCGCCAACAGGTCGTATATTTGGCTCAATCCCGCTATTTCTCGTGACGATTGCCAAAGTCCGACAGACTCCTGGCGTTGAAGAAACCACAGGGGAGAGTGCATGGTGGCGTACCGCAGAAAAGGGAAAATTTGCGATTGCACACTTGGTGCGATTTACCTGGCCCGGGATGAGGCCAATGACCGGGATGTGGCACTCAAGCAACTGAGTTTTCCCCGCGATCAGGATTTTCGTCATTTGCGAGCCTTCGTTGCCCGCATTGATGATGCGCGAAAGCTTCAGCACGACAATATCATTGCAACCTACGGCATCATCCATGAAGC
>JALSZZ010000036.1 GCA_027075825.1 Mariprofundaceae bacterium
ACCACCGGTTTATCGCCCGCCAATGGCGATAAAATGGTGGAAATTGGCGCTATCGAGGTATGTGGCAGGAAAATCAATGCCGATGGGGTGTTCCACCACTATATTCACCCGGGGCGCGATATTCCCGATGAAGTGGTGCGGATTCACGGCATTGATAATGACAAGGTTAAAGACTGCCCTTGCTTTGCTGATATTGCGCCGCAATTTCTGGAATTCATTGATGGCGCGACGCTGGTTATTCATAACGCTCCCTTTGATCTGGGCTTTATCATGAATGAACTGGCAGAAGCCGGCTTGCCTGATATTGATGATGTGCCGGTGATTGATACCCTGCAACTGGCAAGAAAACGCTTTCCGCATCAACGCAATAACCTTGATGCCCTGTGCGACCGTTTTCAGATTGAGCGCGGTCACCGCGAGTTGCATGGCGCTCTGCTTGACGCAGAATTGCTGGCAGAAGTGTATCTCGCCATCACCGGCGGACGGCAGTTCTCGCTGGATGCCAGCGACGAAAGCCGGCTTGCCTCCAGCTTTGCCCGGGCGCTGAAAAAACGGACAGCCGCATCTGCCTCAGACAACGCACGACGAACCAGCCGCATTACCATCACCGTGGATGAAGAAGAACAGCAGGCACACCTGGCCATGCTTGAGCGCATCAATAAGGAATGCGGTGGCAAGGCCATCTGGTCCACAGCTTGAAGCAGACAGAACGCCATATCACCCTGGCCATGACCGGTGCCTCAGGCGCTGGTTATGGCCTGAAGCTTGTTCAGCAACTGCATGCGCAGAGGGCGCATCTTCATTTGCTGTTCTCTGATGCGGCGCGTATCGTCCTGCGTGAGGAATGCTCGCTGACCTTGCCTGAACAGATCACGGCTATCCCGGCGACGCTGGCTGACTTCCTGTCGCTGGCCAGCAGCGAACGTCTGCACTGCTACGGCCTGAAAGACTGGTTTTCACCAACAGCATCCGGCTCATCGGGCGTTCGCCAGATGGTCATTGCGCCCTGCTCCATGGGTACCCTGGCACGCATTGCGCAGGGAATTTCGGATAACCTGATTGAGCGTTCTGCCGATGTGATGATCAAGGAAAAGGGGCAACTGATTATCATGCCCAGAGAAACGCCGCTATCAGCCATTCATCTGCAACACATGCTGAGCCTGGCGCAACTCGGCGTGGAGATTATTCCTGCCATGCCCGGCTTTTATCATCGTCCGGCATCTGTTGATGATCTGCAGCGTTTTATGGTGGAACGCATTATGGATCATTTGCATATGCCGCAAATCAACGCCCTTCGCTGGGGAAGCAAGCCATGAATCAACCAATACTAAGCGATCGGGACATGGTGGATTACTTCGCCAGCGGCTGCAAACCACGGCAACAATGGGGCATTGGCACGGAACACGAAAAATTCCCCTTTGATCTCGACAGCCTGCGTCCCGTGCCTTATGAAGGCGAGCGGGGCATCGGCGCACTGCTTGCGCGTCTGGCTGATCAGGAATGGCAGCCAGTGCGCGAGCAGGGAAACATCATTGCCCTGCAGCATGGCGATGGTGCATCCATCACCCTCGAGCCGGGCGGGCAACTGGAACTATCCGGTGCCGTGCTGCCCGATCTGCATCAAACGCATGATGAAACAGGGCGGCATTTACGCCACATCACCTCTGTAGCCCGCGAGCTTGGCATTGGCTTTCTTGGTTGCGGTTTTCAGCCTCGCTGGTCACGGCAGGCCATACCATGGATGCCCAAGAACCGCTATGCCATTATGCGCGCTTATATGCCAAAGGTTGGCAATCGGGGGCTGGATATGATGCTGCGCACGGCCACCGTGCAGGCCAACCTGGATTTTGCCTCCGAAACCGATATGGCCAGAAAAATGCGCCTTGCCTGCTGCATCCAGCCTATTGTTACCGCGCTGTTCGCGGCCAGCCCGTTTTATGAAGATCAACCTGCCGGTGTGCCTTCCATGCGCGCTGCCTGCTGGCTGGATACCGACCCTGCGCGCACCGGCATCCCGGCCTGTGTCTTTGAGGATGATTTTGGCTTCGCCGACTGGGTGGAATACCTGCTGGATGTGCCTATGTATTTCGTGATCCGCGATGGGGACTATATTGATTGCAGTGGTCAGAGCTTTCGCGATTTTCTCGCTGGCCGCCTGCCACAGCTTCCCGGCGCGTATCCGACGCCGGATGACTGGACGTTGCATGCTTCGACCGCCTTTCCTGATGTTCGTCTCAAGCAATTCATTGAAATGCGCGGCGCAGATGCCAGCTCGCACGCCATGATCACTGCCCTGCCCGCTTTGTTCAAAGGCTTGTTGTATGATGAAAGCAGCGAGCAACAGCTATGGCAGATTGTCGGTGACTGGCAGCATGATGAAGTCTGCCAGTTGCGGCAGGATGTGGTGCGTCAGGGGCTGGATACCATGTTTCGTTGTCAGCGCATCGGCAAACTTGCCGCAAAACTGCTGGAGCTTGCCAGGCAGGGCCTGCAACGCATGGACTGCAGAAATGCAGCAGGCCATGACGAAAGCATCTACCTGCAACCGTTGCAAGACATCGTTAGCAACAACAAAACCTGCGCCCAACAATGGCTGGATGCCTGGCACCAGCAATGGCAACACAGCACCATCCCGTTATTCGGGCATGCCCGGCATGCACTGGAAGAATAAACAGAATGGTTCGCTCGCACCGCAGGAGCGCTCTCCAGATCACAAACCACGAAGAATCCCCAATGCAGGAGCGGTCTCCAGACCGCGAACCGGACCCTTTCGGTCACAGCCAAACAAAAATGATATGGTTGGCACGGCTGACGGAATCCAGCAGCATTGGCCGCATGTCTGTCTATACGCAACTGACCACCACGGATGTCCGGCGCATTCTTGCCGACTATCAGCTCGGCGAACTGCATAGCTTCCAGGGCATTTCTGCTGGCATTGAAAACAGTAATTTTTTTCTGAATACTGACAGGGGTCGCTACGTCCTCACCATTTTTGAACGCATGAGCGTGGAAGAACTGCCTTACTTTATGCAACTGATGCTGCATCTGGCCGCTGGCGGCCTGTGTTGCCCGCAGGTGCAGCTACGCCATGACGGCGAAAGTCTGTTTACTTTTACCGACGCAGCAGGCCATCCGCACTACGGCTGCATTGTCTCCTGCCTGCCCGGTGAAGTGCTGCCCATGCTCAATACGGCGCAACTGTATTCTGCAGGTCAGGCGCTGGCTCGCCTGCATCTTGCGGCGAAGGATTTCCCTATGCGGCGAGCCAGCCCCAGCGGTCTGGACTGGCTGGCAGCGCATATTGAAGCAGTGTTGCCGGCAACAGGCGAGCGTTATGGCCAGTCATGCGCTGAACAACTGCAAAAGGAACTGCGAACACAGCAGCAACAACAGCCCGAGGGCTTGCCGCGGAGCGTGATTCATGGCGATTTTTTCCGCGACAATATGCTGTTCAGCGGTGATGAAGTCAGCGGCGTGATTGATCTTTACTATGCCCATGATGCGCCCTGTGCGCTGGATATTGCCATTTCCATCAATGCCCTGGCAGCGGATGTTGCCGGTGAGGAACGGCCACGGGCAGCAGCGTTTGTGGCAGGTTATCAGCAACTCAGGCGTTTGCAGGAAGAAGAATGGTCGGCATTGCCCGGATTACTCCGTCTGGCAGCCCTGCGTTTCTGGGTTTCCCGTCTGTATGATGCATGCTTTCCACGCGAAGGCGATATGACCACCACCCTGGATCCTGAAGAATACCGCCTCAAATTGCTGTTTCATCAGCAACACCCCGATTTTTCCCGTCAGTTGCGGGAACATATCAGCAAGGAGTTTGCTCATTATGCGTCATGACTGGACGATTGAAGAAATTGAAGGCCTTTTGGCGCTGCCTTTTAATGATCTCATATTTCAGGCACAGCAATGTCACCGTCAATATTTCGATGCCAATGAAATCCAGCTTTCTACCTTGCTCTCGGTCAAAACCGGTGGCTGCCCGGAAGACTGCAAGTATTGCCCGCAAAGCGCTCATTACAATACCGGCGTTGCCAGTGAGGGGCTGATGGCCAAAGAGGCCGTGTTGCGCGCTGCCCGTGAAGCCAAAGGGCGCGGCGCCACGCGTTTTTGCATTGGCGCTGCCTGGCGCGAACCCAAAGGCCGCGCCTTCGAACTGGTGCTGGAGATGGTGCGCGGCATCAAGGATGAAGGCATGGAAGCCTGTGCCACACTGGGCATGCTCAGCGAAGAACAGGCCATGCGGCTGCGTGAGGCTGGCCTGGATTATTATAATCATAATCTTGATTCTTCGCCGGAGTTTTATGAGAATATTATTTCCACCCGCAATTATCAGGATCGCCTTGATACCCTGCGCCATGTACGCAAAGCTGAACTGAACGTCTGCTGTGGCGGCATTGTCGGCATGGGCGAAAGTCGTCGTCACCGCGCCGGGCTGATCGCCCAGCTTGCACGCATGGAGCCACACCCCGAATCTGTACCCATCAATTTGCTGGTGCGCATTGAAGGTACGCCGCTGGAAAATAACGAAGATTTTGATATACTGGAGTTTGTTCGCACGGTTGCCGTCAGCCGTATTACCATGCCGTCATCGCATGTGCGTCTTTCGGCTGGCAGGGAATCCATGGATGAAGCCATGCAGGCGCTCTGCTTCCTTGCCGGTGCCAACTCCGTGTTTTATGGCGAGAAGCTGCTGACAGCGGATAATCAGCAGGAACACAGTGATCAGGCCCTGTTTCGCAAGCTTGGTCTGCGCACGCAGCAACACACCACGCCCTCATCCCGCCGCATGGCGGAGTGTGCCGATCGCCTGTCCGCCGGATCATAGGCGTTGCGCCGGACAAGCCTGATGGGATGCATCGGTCTTATGAGGCTGGTACGATATTGATGTAGCCATAGCCATATCCCTGAAGCGAAAGCCATGATGCCGGGAAAACGTTCAGGTATGGTGCTTCTGCCTGACAATGGCATGAAATAACACAGAACAAGCTTAATCCATGTGGCTTGCAGGCTTTTCAAGGCCGCTTGCGGCGTTAGTGTGGCGGAGAATAAAGGGCCATTGTTGCCCGCAACAGGATTGATCGTATGCAACAAGACAGGGAAGCAGCCATGACCTGCGTGCGTGGCCTTTTGCGTTTTATTGGCGAAGATGAAAATCGTGAAGGACTACAGGAAACACCAGGGCGTGTGGTGGATGCCATGCTGGAACATTTTTGTGGCTACAGGGAAGATCCGGCACAGCATTTGCTGAAAACCTTTGAAGAAGTCGAAGGCTATGATGAAATCGTTCTGGTATCGGATATTGATGTGCATTCACACTGTGAACATCACCTGGTGCCTTTTGTCGGCAAGGCACA
>JALSZZ010000037.1 GCA_027075825.1 Mariprofundaceae bacterium
CATTGGCATGCAGTCGGATCACCATCTCTCACCCCCTGATGCGTTCATATCCACGCCCCTCAAGCCAACGGCGCGCAGAAAACAAACCATAACTCCTCACAGCAATGGAATCATCCGGGACGTGACACGTAATCATTACTATTTTTTCCAGACCAGAAGCTTGCCCTCTGACAATGAAACCCGAGCAGAAACTCGCCTGTCAATGGCTCATCGTTTGCAAATTCTTCTCCAACAAAATTGGCCATGATCGAATCCAGCAATGACTGGTGGTATCCACCCTTGCCGGATGATTGCAAGCGCATCAGATAAGGCGCCAAGGAAGTTTCAATGGTTCGCCATGTCGAAAACGGACGATCAGCAAAACGCTGCATCAAGCGCATGGCCGCAGTTGGCCGCTTCTTCTCTGCATCACTCATCGCATAACGCTCAATTGCGTCGGCAACGGCCAAAAGCCGACCATATAGATAATCCCTTGTCGTTCGGTTCTCCTCCAATGCCATGTCATAACCCCTTTCCTGATGATTTCCGCGATAGATCGCACAGGCGATACCCACACTTTTTTCCCACTCCCAATGCTCCATCCCCGCATAATTCGATGCCCGCCGCACCAACGAACATTCGATATCCACTGGAACCGCCTGACCATCGATAATGCAGGGAACCAACCTTTCCACAGTAGCCTTGTGCAATTTGTCATCCAGCTGCCTTCCATAGGAAGCCACAGCAATATCTCCCGGTGCCGGAGCACCTATAAACTTCTTGTCTTTGGAATAGTTCTGCGACCATGCGTACGCCAAATGCCAATGTTCCACCCGATCCAGAAATTCGGAACCGCGCAGCTCCCGGTAGAAGATGATGGACATTCTTCCGGGCGTAGCCGAATCCAATCCCATCACAACAATATCCTCTGTCACATTAAGGCTCGCCCTGTAACCCGCCAATGCATGATTCCATTGTCTGGCAAAACGTTGACCAACATCTCCCACATCAATCCCATTTTCGGGGTCCGACTTCTGGCTTCCATTGTCGATGCCTGCCAACATATCAAAGGTATCTTCAAATGGATCGGGAATCTTCTTCATGCCCACTGACCAAGCCACGAACACCTGATCGCCGTTGCGGTATCCTTGGCGCTGAATCAGCCAACGCAATGCCGAATGCGCTTTCTGGCTAACTTCAAACCCCACCGTACAGGCCTGTTCACCCTCCTTATCGATGAAGCGCCCTCGAAATGTGAAACCTGAGATATCATTGGTGGAAATCAGTTTTGCCTTATCCGCTGCATGTCTGATTTTGGCGGGATGCTGCTCGCTCAAGGAGTGTTTTTTGCCTGTAACCATGCATAAACCTGACCGCTCGCTTTGTGATGCGTAAAAACGCGCCCAGCTTTCTATCAGGCTTTGATCCTCCCAAGTGCCGCTGGCGACACTCCCTGGGGACTCGACTCTCCAACGGACAAACACATCCATGGGCGTATTATTTGGCTGGAGCAACGAATAGATTTCCGGGCGAGGAACATCGCCATAGGCCTTATTCCAATCCTTTTTAGCAGTCCGTCTTTGCTTCTCTTCAGCAGGAAGAAGCCCATGCTCGATAAGATCCTGGATGACCTGACCTGTCTCGACATAAGAAAGAATAGCCCTTACTTTCGGTTGTGCGTCAAATGATGCCCAGTCCCGCAGAAGTCGAACATACTGCTCAAAAGGCTCCTTGGGGTTACCTAGAAACCCCTTGGTGACCACTCCGCCCAACTCAGCAAAATCGCCCGCAATATACTGCAATTTATCGCAAAGTGGGTGAGGCGGCGGCTTGATCCCTGAACGGCCAGCTGATGCCTCGGTTGTCGGAATCAGTGTCTCGGACTCATCTTTATCCAGCACCCTGGCACGTCGGAAACACCCTTTATCGTCAAGCACAATCTCAAGGTGAGCCTGCTGGGTGGAATGACAAATGGGAAGAAGCCCCAATGTATCAATGCCTTTAGCCCTCATGCAATTTTCGTAGGTTCGATACAGCTTTTCAATCCAGCTCATGCGTCCTCCCCCCATGTTGCGGCGATTTCTTCCACGGATTGCAGATTTTCACCTGGTTCAAATGTCTTTGGCCGCATGGACCGGATATATTTACGTACCGGGCATTGCTCCGGCGAAACAAATTCGATGACCCCGTGCTTCATCACCGGGCGCCAGAAACGCGCACGGAGTTCGTTCCCTCCCGTCTCATCCGGGTAATCAAAGCCGTGGAACATCAGGCCGAATGCCAGTTCGTCTAAATCATCATACGCACTCTTGCCTTCCCCGAACTCGCAAGGCGCAACATAACCCTGGCAATCGCGCGTTCCCAGGAACACATCCTGCCGACCACCACGCTCCAGCATGCGCCTAGCAATGGCCGAATGTTTGGCCATGTTCCGGTCTTGCTCCAGCTCCGGACGATGCACATTCCATTCGAAATGTGCCCGAACCTGATACTCCACATCGGCCAGAAAGGTGTATATCGCCAGTGAATGCCCACCCTTCCCTCCGTAGTTCAAGGGCTTCATTCCCTTGGTCTGTGTGCGTATCGGCTTGATCACCCGCACCGCGTCAATCACCCAGATGAATGTCGGTTTCCAGTAAATGGATTTCGCGATGCCCTTCAGCGCCTCATAGGTTGGGATGTGATAGGAACACTTTTCACCGCCGACCCGAGTCAATGGATCGGTAAACAGCGCATACTTTCCCCATACGCGAAATTCGATTTCGTTGGATTTCAATCTAGCCACAGCACACCCCCCATTTCCCTACCAGTTCCAGCGACACCCCAAAAGCCACGTCATCATAAAACCGGGGATCCAGATGGAAAATATCCACCCCTTCCTGCACGGGGAGAATCGCACCCTTGGATTCCAGTTTCCGGACGTCCGAATCGAATAGGTTCACCGTATATGGCTGCGCCTTACGAAGCAAATCGCGGTCTTTCTTCACATCGAAAGCTTCTCCCAAGGAAGCAATGATCTCCCTGCCTTCTCCATAGGGCACAATCACGCCTTGCGTGGGCGCATCGATCGCTTTGAACGCCCTTGCCGCCGTCATAAACGACTGCCGGAAAAGAATGCCCGGTGCGACCCTCTTTTTTCGCTGGTATTCAGATACCGCGCCTTTATTGTCGGCCAGCATGTTCAGCAATGTGTCACCATCATCCGTCGGGTACGCCATTTCGTCTGCACGCCTGAAAAAATAGTTCTCGTAAAACCATTCCATGGCTTCGATACCCAATAGATCATGATCGAATTGCTCGGGGTGCTCGGCAAAGTCCTGCAATAGTCGCTCCGCGCAATCCCGACCCTCCAGAATATCTTTCAAGCGTCCTAAATATTCATCCGCGGGATTGACCAGAATCACCTTGCCCCGTCTTTGCGCGCCATTACGGTTGCATCTTCCTGCCGCTTGGGCAATCGAATCCAGTCCCGCTAATGAGCGGATCACCGCTCCAAAATCGACATCCACACCAGCTTCGATCAACTGCGTGCTAACACAGATCAGTGGTTGCTTATTTTTCAAATGCGCCTTCATCTCGTGAAATACCATCCGCCGGTGCGCCGGGCACATGCCCGTACTCAAATGAAAGACGGGAACATCAATGGAATCCTTGCAGGCCAAAAATAATTTCCTTGCCATGGACTTGGTATTCACAATGATCAAACAATTCCCCATTTCCTGCAGGCAGCTATCGGCAAGAGCTGCAAGCTCTTCAACGCTCCATTTCTCCGGTCTGCAACGATTAAAGACCTTCACTCGCTGCATCTTGCAAAACAGCGCCTTTGCATTGGGAACAATCTCCGCTTCCTTCTGCAGAAGAAGCGCACCCTTGCACACATCCACCTTGTGGAGAATTGGCTGTGTAGCCGTACACATTACAGCCGTGGCCCCACAGTGACGCACTAGAAAGTTGATAGCATTGTTAAACAAATGTACACAATTGACCGGTAAGGACTGAATCTCGTCGAATATTAATACACTGTTTGCCATCTGGTGCATGCGCCGCACACTGCTTGTTCCGCCTGCAAACAATGCATCCAGGAACTGCACCATGGTCGTATACACCACTGGCGCATCCCAGTTCTCGGCCAGCAATTTATCGCGCCAGGTTTCCTTCTCGGGTGACAGGTTGGAGTGGTGCTCCAGGACCACTCGCCCCTCATCATCTTCTCGCTCCAGGATCTTTCTGGCTACTTCAGCATTCTGATCGATGATGGATGTAAACGGCACCACATAGATGATGCGATCCATACCGTGAACATGTGCGTGATGTAGGGCAAAACGAAGGCTGGCCAATGTCTTGCCGCCCCCGGTAGGAACCGACAGGGTAAATGTGCTCTTCGGACGCTGTGCTGCCTGCCTGCATGCCTCGGAAATTTCGGCCCGTATACGATTGATGGCAGTATTTGATTCGAAACTTGCAATCGTCTTTTCCAGACGATCAATTAACACTTCCCAAGGAACATATTCCCCTGATTGGCGGGCAACCTTGCTTTCCGGAGCCTGGAAATCGATGGTATCGATTCTATCGGCATCCACTAAACAACCGAACAACATTCTTATCAAAAGCCCTATCTGGTTTGCTAGAACTTTCTTGCTCGAAGACTCCTTGGTAAGGCGTTGCAAAATATCAAAAAAGGACATCACAACCCCATCATCCCGAATCAACGCCTCGAATCTGTCGGCAACTGCTCTGTCTACGCATCTTTTAGCCTCTTCCAGATGCGTTTTCTCATCTGACTTTTCCATACGACGGGTGAATATGTCTTCTCCATCTGCATCCAGACAATCAATCAACCCTGAGTGGTGGGAGGCAACACAAAGCGCGAGTGCCTGCCCCAACATCTTGGAAATACTGTCCTCTTTGGAGGAGAAAGACTCCCAAATCCATTGCGCCCCAGCAGAAGAATGGTCGATCTTGCCGCGCATCGCCTTTGCATCAACAAAGCCATCGGCATCCTGGTCAAGCAAACCTTCAGCCGACTTGATGTAATTCTGAAATTCTTGGCTATATTTACCTAGATCATGAACCAATCCGATCAACTCCCCATGGCAACCCAAACCAAGCTTGTCGGCAATTTTCTTTGCTCTATCAGCAACACCAAGCAAATGCTCCGAAACACTTTGCTCTTTTCCTCCACATCGATGTGCTATGTATTGCATTTCACCCTCCCAATGCTTCGCTTGGCAGCGCACCTGACGCCCAACTTGGTCCGGCGATCACTGTTAAAAGCTTATCGGTGAATAGATCATCCAATTCCCTATCATTCTCTCCAAACATCAGGGCCCATCAGAAAGAGACT
>JALSZZ010000038.1 GCA_027075825.1 Mariprofundaceae bacterium
ACGGCAGCCCGCTGTGAATACTCAAGGCAGCTATGGGTGCTTGAAGATGCCAGAGCCGGGGAATACTTTACCGGCTGTTACCAGCAAATGGCAATGCTACAGGCGGATCACTGTGTTGCGGCCGCACAACTGCCCCGGATGCCTGTTTATACAGGCCATCAACCTTTGCCTGAACTGGATGCGACAGGTAGATACCACGCACCTGATTATTCACCTGCGCAGGCCATCAGCCGTATCCTGGCTACTGATAGCGGCGAACAAAAAACATACGCCGAGCCGCATTATCTGCAACGTTCACAGGCCGAACGCATGAGGGACGCACAATGAAACGACAACGGGTGCTGTTGGTATGCCTTGGCAATATTTGCCGCTCGCCGCTGGCTGAGGTGATCATCCGACAGCAGGCAAAGGCCATGGGACTGGAAAACGATTTTAGCTTTGCCTCAGCAGGCACAGGCGACTGGCATATCGGTCAGCCAGCCGACCGCCGCTCCGCTGAGGTTGCTGCCCGCCATGGCCTGAGCCTTGAACATCACCGGGCACAGCAAATTACCCCTGCGAATATGAATCGCTGGGACTGGTTCATTGCCATGGATCAGGCCAATGCCAGCGATTTGCTAAGAATGGGTGTCAACAGCCAACGCCTGTTACTGATGCGTCAATTTGAAGCAGAGGGTGGCGGTGATGTTCCCGACCCTTATTATGGTAGCCCGCAAGGCTTCGAACACGTTTACCAGTTGCTTGCTGACAACGCCCGGACTATGCTTGCCTTTTTGGAACAACACAGGGAGGATCCCCAATGAAACGCATTGTCGCTGTCATTAAACCATTTCGTCTGGATGACGTGAAAGATGCGCTGATGGATATTGGCATCAGCGGCATGAGCATCTGTGAAGTTCGCGGCCATGGCCGCCAGAAGGGGCATACGGAGCTTTACCGTGGCGCTGAATATACCGTGGATTTTGTCCCTAAAACCGAGCTAAGCATTGTTGTTGAAGAAGATCGGGTCGATGCCGCCATTGAAGCCATTGTCAGTGCCGCCCGCACGGGCAAAGTCGGCGATGGCAAGATTTTTGTGCAGCCTGTTGAGCGAGTGGTTCGCATCCGCACGGGTGAAGAAGATATAGACGCACTGAATTAACGGTGGTAAGATCGTCCGTATGCCTGTTGCTATGGCTGCTCATGAACAATATTAATGCACACGCTGCCGAGGTGCGCACGGCGGTGTTTGCCGGCGGCTGCTTCTGGTGCATGCAACCACCGTTTGATCAGGCTGAGGGCGTGTTGCACACCGAAGTCGGTTACACCGGCGGCAGTTTGCCTCATCCGACGTATGCACAAGTTAGCCGGGGGAATACAGGCCACCTTGAGGCCATCCGTATCTTCTACGATGCGCAACGCACCAGCTATGCCGCCTTGCTGGATATCTTCTGGCACAATATCGACCCGACCCAGAGTGATGGCCAGTTTGCCGACCGGGGACCGCAGTATCATACCGCTGTTTTCTTCGCTGATGACGCAGAAAGAAAAATCGCAGAAGCATCGCGGCAGCGCATTCAACAGCGTTTTAAGCGTCCTGTAGTGGTTGCTTTACGGCCACTGCGTAATTTTTACCCTGCCGAAGACTGGCATCAGTCGTATTATCAGAAACAACCGCTACGCTATCAGCAATACAAACGCGGCTCAGGACGACAGGATTATATTGAGCAAACATGGCGCGAGGAGTCCAATGAAGCAAAACATCGGTGATTATCTTCTTTCCTGCTGTGAGCAACATGGATTTCTTGGCATTACGGTAGCAGATAGTCACGGCATGATGCTGGCGCATGAGGGGAAAGATATGGGCGATGCCTTTATCGCACACCTTCCCGGCTGGCTGGAAGCTGGCGACAAGGTGTGCAAAATGGGCGGCCTTGGTGGCGCCATGTGCTCGTGTGTATTGCCAACCGACCGTTCATCATTGATGCTGGCCTGGCAATACGAACGGGCCAATGGCGAAAAACTGTTTTTTGCTGTACTCAGCAAATCATTACCACCACGTCTGGGCGAAGCGCTTGAAACCATCGCCAAAACCACCTGCCTTTATGTTGATCAGGCAACCACTGTCAGTCACGGTTAAATGGCAACCCTCCTCACAAATTCCTTGACAAAACAACTACTTTATCTACGCTTGCCTGCTGTTCTGACAAGCAGCCACAGATAAATAACAGATGCACGCACCTTCATTCGTTGTCACCACGAATGACCCGGAGGGATCATGACAAAAGCTGATATTGCCGACATCATTCATGAGCGTGTCGGTCTTTCCAAAAAAGACGCGATGGAATTACTCGAATCCATGCTCGAAGAGATCAAGGCGGAACTGGCCAAAGGCAACGATGTAAAGCTCTCCGGCTTTGGCCACTTTGCGCTTCGTCAAAAATCCGAGCGCCGCGGCAGAAACCCGAAAACGGGGGAAGAAATCATGATCACCCCGCGCAGAGTCGTCACATTTCGCGCCAGCCAGTTGCTCAAAAAGCGGCTGCCGGTTGAAGAGTGATGAGTGTAACGTCCCGTCTTTCAGAGCATCAGACTGCTCACACACCGGAAATTCCGGATCGGCTGTTTTTTTCCATTCGCGAAGTCAGCGATATGTGCGGCGTTGAACCCCACGTCCTGCGCTATTGGGAAACAGAGTTTGATCACATCAAGCCGGTCAAAAAGGGCGGTAACCGTCGCTTTTATCGGCAAAGCGATGTGCATGCTGTATTGCAAATCAAGCACCTGCTCTATGATCAGAAGTTCACCATTCGCGGGGCTAAAAAACGCCTGCAACAGGGCGAAAGTGAAAAAACACCGGCTGCGGACACGACACCGCGAAACGATGAATTAATCGCGATCAGAAAGGAACTGGAGTTTGTTCGCGATATTCTTTCTCGTGACTGACCACATCCCTGACGCGCACATGCCCGAACTGTTGCGTTGTTAGCATTCGCCGCTACTATTCGCCTCCCGCGCAGCCGCTGGCTGCTGCGGTTCCTGGATGTTCGGGGCGTAGCGCAGCCTGGTAGCGCACCAGACTGGGGGTCTGGTGGTCGGAGGTTCGAATCCTCTCGTCCCGACCACTCCGGTATTCACTCCCCCGAACCATGAACAAATCCGCACGCGAATCCTTCGACAGCTCAGGTAGCTACCGACGCCATGCCATGGTGGAGCAGCAGCTTCGTGCCAGAGGCATCAGCGATTCACGCGTCCTTCAGACCATGCTTGAAATCCCCCGTCATCTGTTCGTCCCTGAAGCCATGAAAGCACAGGCTTATCGGGACAGCGCCCTGCCTATCGGTGAAGGCCAGACCATTTCGCAACCGTGGATGGTCGCACGCATGTGTGAACTGCTTCATTTGCAAGGTCATGAGCGCGTACTTGAAATCGGCACGGGTTGCGGCTATCATACAGCCATACTCGCCCGCTTGTGCGCACGGGTTTATAGTATCGAACGCATTCGTCATCTGCACCAGCAGGCACGGCAACATCTGCGTTCCCTGCACATCGGCAACGTGATCCTCCAGTGCGCTGATGGCTGCCATGGCCTGCCTGGCTTTGCCCCTTTTGATGCCATTATTGCCACCGCAGGTGGTCACTGCGCACCGGCATGGATCGAGCAGTTGGCAGAAGGCGGCACCCTGCTGATACCGGAAGGTGAAAATGGTATCCACCAACTGGTCAGCTACCGAAAAAAACAAGGCAAGATCATCAGAAAAACCTATGAAGCATGCAGCTTTGTACCACTTCGCAGTGGCATACAATCATGAGCGCCAGTCCCGACCATGAAACAGTAACGACCACACTGCCAGCCGATGCCATGAGTACCACCAGCGGACTACGCCGCCTTTATCACTGGACACTTGAATGGGCTAACCACCCCCAGGCTCAACTGGCATTATTACTGATTGCCATGATCGAAGCCAGCGTTTTTCCCATCCCGCCGGATGTATTGCTGCTGGCGCTGGCGCTTGGACGACCTGATCTTTCACTGCGTTTCGCCACACTGGCCACTGCCGGATCGACACTCGGCGCTGTGATCGGCTATGGCATTGGCTGGTTTCTCCTTGCCAGCGTTGGTATGCCTGTGCTGGAGTTATTTGGTGCCATGGACCAGTTTGAGCATGTGCAACAATTATTCCGGGAATACGGTGTGACGCTGGTATTGATCGCCGGGTTTTCGCCCATTCCTTTCAAAGTTATCACCATTGCTGCCGGGGCCTTCGGGCTTTCCTTCTGGAGCTTTATCGCAGCAGCTCTGGTCTCTCGCGGCGCACGTTTTTACCTGGAAGGCGCACTGATGCGCTGGGGTGGCAAGCGCCTTCGCAACTGGATTGAGGTTTATTTTGAATGGATGACTGTTCTCATCGTGCTTCTCGTGCTGGCTGGCTTTGGTGGTGTATGGTTGCTAAAATAATCCTGCCGTTCCTGTTGTTGATCAGCCTGCCCGCTTTGCCTGTAGCTCAGGCTGAGGATATTCCACGCACCACGCACCCTTACCGGGGCAGCAATATTGCACCACCTGCCCCCGCAGCCTCACCCTCTCGCCATCGCTTGCGTGATGATTACCGCGTCCGCTCAGGCGACAGCCTTGAACGCATTGCCCACCGCCAGCGTCTGCCCGTTGCACAATTAATTGCCAATAACCATCTGCGTCCCCCCTACATTCTGCAACCGGGGCAATACCTGTGCCTGCGCCACTGTGAATATCTGCAACCGGCAGTAAAAAAACAACCATCGCATCGCTATTACCGCGTCCGCCCCGGTGATTCTGTCGAGCGCATCGCCAAACGCCTTGGTATCAAATCGTCTTTGATTATCCGTCGCAACAAGCTTCATCCACCCTACACCCTGCATCCCGGCCAGCGTCTTTGCGTTGATCGCCGATATAGCTGTAGCCACAACAAACATCAGAAAGCAGACACAGCGAAAGAAAGTTATATCGTCAAAACTGGCGACAACCTGCGTCGCATCGCCGCCCGACATGGACTGAATTACAAAGACATTGCAAGCTGGAACAATATTCAGCCGCCCTATATTATCCACGTCGGTCAGCAACTTTATTTTCATCAGAAAACACGAAAACAGTCACCGGCTGAAGGCTCGGTCAAACAGCCAAATCGCCGCTATCGGGTAAGAAAGTACGAAACCCTGGACTACCTTGCCAATCGCTTTGAGATGCCGGAAAAGCGACTGATTGAGCTGAATCACCTGAAGAAGCCCTACAAGCTGAAACCCGGCCAGATACTCTGCCTGGATAATCCGGCTCCATGCCTAAGTCAGGTTCATATTGCAG
>JALSZZ010000039.1 GCA_027075825.1 Mariprofundaceae bacterium
GGCTCGATTCGCGATATGGGTAAGGTCATGGCGGTGCTGAAAGGAAAATATACCGGCCAGATGGATTTTGGCAAAGTCGGCGCGGCGGTGAAAGCCACTTTGAGCCAGGGCAGGGCTTGAAAACCGGGAAGCGGAATAAATTGCGCATAGAATCAAACGGCTGCAGCTATGCCGCTAAGGCAAAACATGGCTTCAACCCCGGATTTCTGAAGATCGACACAGGATTTTGAGCATCCCTGACGAATAATATCTGTCTCTATTCGGTGACATTCCGCTCATTTTGCCCTTTTCAAAGCCAGGCGAACTGGCCTGACTTGACCTTCCCTTTAGGCGACTTCATATTGCGCTGAATGCCCTATACGCCAACTCAGGATAGGTTTTATGAAGCATATTGCACAGGTTTTTTCATTCGCGGTTTTTGTTTTTCTCCTTTCGGTACAGCCTCCCAGCGCCCAGATTGCCGCTGAAAACCTGCCGGATATGAGCGCTTTGCGCCAAGTGTTCGGGGGTGTTTCAGATGGCAGTGAAGCTGTCGAAACCATTTCAGACGAGGATGGGCTGATCGGCAGCGGTATTCGGGTTCCCGATACCGGCGCGCGCGGCATGATGGCCAGGGAAATTGCGCAAGGCCTTGGTGAGGCGACGGGCGATCCGGCAATAGCGGATACCCTGGAGCCGATCTTTGCCCAGCTTGTCGAGACGGTGGAAAGCGAATTCCCGGGCCTGGGCTTTCAAAAACGCGATTTCGGCGTCAGCTTCGCCTTTTTCTTTCTGATGAATTGGCAAATAGGGGTCTGCTCCGGCTGAGTGCTAAATCCTACGCTAAGCCGCAATTTCACTGTTTTTGTCCCCTGTATTCACCAGTGATAAGAATATGTGCCCATCCATGGGGCGAGATGTGCGCTAGGAGGCTGGGAGAACAGCCCAGCCCCACAAACTCTCCAATTTTCGGCCCTGTTGCATCACCTTGATCGATAATTATCGATAATATGCGCAGCCAAACCGGCTACTTGATGGATAACGTCGCGCTGGTTTTCACTCTGATCGCGTAGCCTAGGGTTCCAGATATGGCACCAACAACAATGCCAATAGTAAGCATGGTCGCACCATGGCTATAAATTTCCACCGACCATCCATAAACGGGTGCCACGACGGCAAATATGATGTTGCCCAGCATTGTTGCGACGGCCATTGTCGACGCTCTGACCGGGCCGTCGCTAAGGGAGTTGATTTCTCTACGCATCACCGGATCATAAACCCCCTGCGCGACTGCGTGGATGGAGAAGCCAACAAGCGACACCACAAGTCCCACAGCGCCTGCCAAATGAGCGCCAAGCGCTATGACAACAAAACACAATGAAGTCAGCACGGAGATAACCGACCAAGGCCCCCCTGCCAAATTCTTGACCCAGCTGACACTAAGCGCAGACAGCAGGGAAATACCCAGCATGGCACCGAACAGGATGCCATAGTAGCTAAGTTCAACACCCAAATGGGCCAACATCGGTTGAAACGCCCAAAACCCAATACGAACGGCCACGAAGGTGACTGCAAAAAAAAGGACAATCAATACAAAACCTGGTTGGCGGAAAACTGTCCTCAAGGCTTTGAACCATGGCGTCTTTTTCTTGTTTTCCTTGAAGTGAGGTTCGTGCAAGAAGAACACGACAAAAAGGACAGAAACAGAGATTACCACAGCGCTGATCAGGAAGGGGACCGCAAGTGAGGTCGCGGCGGCGATCCATGCGCCAACGGCTGACGCTGCGCCAAATCCCAGATTACGCATTGCCCAACCAGTGCCTTCAGCCTGTTCATATTTGTCGCTTTCTCCCCTTGCTTCCAATTCATCGTAGAGGAGGGCAGAATCGGACGTTGTTGCAAGGCTCATAGCAACGCCGAGCATAACCTCGGCGATTGCGAATACGGAATAGGTGCTTCCCAGTCCCATGATCCCATAGGCGGCGGCGCATAACAGAGAGCCGGTGATCAGGCTTATTTTCCGCCCGATTTTATCAGCGAAATAGCCCCCCGGAACGTCGCTGATCGCCTTGGTGATGTAGTAAACACTCTCCAGACTAAGGGCTTGGCTGAGACTCAAGCCGACGCTCTGGAAATACACAAGGCCGATGGCAACATGGAAATAGCTGTATCGGAACAGGCGATAGACAAAAAAACCATAAATCAGCCTGGTCGTATCAAGCATGGGAGCAATCTTTCCTCGTTGCTAGATGTAAGAATAGAGCACTGAGGGCAAAGATCGCCCACCAAGCCTTCGCGGTTTTGACCGCATTTTTATATTTGAGCCAACCTATGGTCGCATTGGCCGCGCCAACGAACAGTCGTTGTCGGAAATGCGGCCCCATGGTTTCTGGTGGTTGAATTTCTCCGCACAGCTCAGGAAATTCCACCACGACGGAATCGACAAGGTGTGCAAAGGGCCTTGAAAACCGAATCTGGATACCATCCTCACCCTCATAAATACTCAATAGCTGATCAGAGGTGCCGTCTTCGATGCTTTGAAGGATTGTGGCCATGCCTCCAACGCTGTGAAGAAGTGTCGCAAGATCATATACTGGGTCACCGTAGCCAAATTGGTCCATCGGTTAATTGTCCCACTGCAATCTTGGGTCCAGAAACATAAACCTGTTTTTGGCTTCCGCTTTGACAATGTTCTTCAGGTGCAAGTCCCCGTGAATCATTGTTGAATACTGTGCCTGCCATTGAGCCGTCCGGTGCGATGCGGTATCTACCATTGAGGCGAGAGAAGGCATGTGCTGACCGTTGATCTCAAGCGGTTTCTGCAATATCTTGGCGACATCCGCGCAGGCTCTGGTTTCAATTGCAGTACTGCGGAAGTCGTCGCGTGTCAGAACTCGTGCGATGCGTTCCCTATAATGATAATTCGCAACTTTGCTTGGTCGCTGGACAAGCGTTTTCTTGTATAACGATTCCAGAGACCCGAGAATTTCCAATAGTTTTGTAGGCCAGTCGTCATTCAGGGTAAGCCGGATATCATCAGAGAAGATAGCTGCGTCTCCGGTGTCCGGTTTCCCAGCGTCCATCAAATAACCGTGTTTGTCTGAAAGCGGGCCATGAGAGATAATCCCTGGGAACACCCGGTCACAGATGTTCGAAACCTGTTCCAAAAAACGAATTTCAAGATTGATGACGTCAGGATCGCCAACTTTCAGTACAGTTGGGGGCGCTGTCTTCAGGTGCCAGATCGCATCGGAGTCTGCCCCGGGGCGAAGCACATCGGGGGATTTAAGTGCTTCCTTCAAAGTATTTGGGTCAACAAAATTTGGGCACAAATGGTCTGCGAATAGCTTGGTTAGCATATCGGTAAACCAATCATGGTCATGTTCGCCAGTTGGACCTTTGGGCACCAAAATAGATTGATCAGCCCACTCGATCCGGCCTGAAATATCCGAGGGCGAATCATCGGTAACCTTTAGGAAACACACGCCAAGGGCTTTGAAGCGATCCAGAGCTGCTGACAGATCAGTCGGGTGCCGCATAAAAACAGTACAACTGACTTCAGCCCAAGGTAAGATCGTTGAAAGTGAAGATTCGGATTGTTGCAAGGGTATATTCACTACGCGACCATCCCCGCCGCACTGAGTTCGAGTGTGGTGATTTCGTCCGCGATCGTAGCGGCGCGTTCTGGCATGAGGGATAAGAGCGCCTCAGAAAACCCATGAGATTTTTCCGCATAGCCCTGCAAGAATACATTGAAGCCACAGGGCTGCCGCATCTTGACGCTGTAGTCGCGGTTCATGGTATAGATTTGTGCGGTACTGTCCGTTTCCAGATAATCGCTCAGCCCTTCCAGCAGAGGATGCTCACATGGCCTGTCATACCCAGTCGCTAGGATGGTTACGTCAGCGAAAACGTCCGTAATGGTTCCATCGGTGATATTTTTCATTGTGGCAACCGCGCCCTTTCCAGTTTCACACGCGTCGACGATTTCGGTGAAACGGTTGAAGGTAAATCGGTTCTCGCCATTTGCACGGTCATAATAGACCATTTCGTAAAGCTTTGGCAGCAGGTCAAGTGTCACGCCGTTATGGGTAACATGCCAGTAATCTTTAAGAATTTTCTCGCGCCACTCCCCTGACACATTGAAAACCGTGTCCACCCCATCCGGCATGAAAAGTTCGTTTACAAAATGACTATCGTCCTCTGGGCGCATAGCATAGGAGCGGTAGCTCATTACAATTTTGGCATTTGGAAATGCGCCTGCAAGATAGGCAAGCGTGTCCGCGCTCGACTGCCCCGACCCCACGATATGGAAAACGTGATCGCCCTCTGGCGCGAGGTTCAATGCGTTCAGACGGTTGAGCGTTTGAGAACTGTGAAAGACGTTTTGAAAACTGCCCTGTGGTTGCACCAGTGGCCAAGCAGGAAAACCGCCATCGGCAAGAGTGACGGACTTTGTTCTTACGGTATTTCGTCGCCCGCTGTTGGTGCATTCTATAGTGACCGTCAGATCACTTCTTTCGATGTTATCAATGTCGGTTACGTGGATATCGCAAATCCGATACCGACAGTATTGTAAGCTTCCATAGTATTTCCTCATGAAAGATGGTTTGCAGGACAAGACGTCTTTGCTTGAAATGTCTGGTTAAGTGAAAGTTGATAAGCCCTTAAGATACTCAACAACCTCGGCAGCGTTTTGAGCGGGCTCGTCAACTGGGAAAAATACCTTCTTCACGTGCCCGTCTTCTAGGATCAATGTAATCCGGGTCAAGAGCTTCATGCCGCCAGCCTCAAACGTTGGCAGTCCCCTAGCGTTCGCCAGCTGTAATTCATTGTCAGAGAGTAACTGGAACGGCAGAGACAGTCGTTCGACAACTTCTCTTTGATAACCTGAATCTTGGGCAGATAGCCCAAACACGCGGGATGCTCCGGCAGCAAGAATTGCGCTGTTTTGTTCGGCGTAGCCCTTTGATTGCGGAGTGCAGCCACGGGCACCCGGAATTTGATCCCATCCATCAATCGGGGGCTCGTTGGGTGGGCTGGTACGAGGGTACGCATAAACAACACTGATACCCTTCAGGGTGGTTAGGTCGACATCTGTTCCGTCTGTTGCCGCCAACTGCACGTTGGGGATGTTTTGTCCGGGCAGGGGGATCGAAGTGTTTTCAGTGTTCATTATATCGTTTTCCTTCAGTCTAGGGCCTGTTAACACTTAATCATATCCACGATGAGAGCGAAGTTGAGAAAGGCGCGGTACATCACGTCGAGTTTTTCGAACCTTGAGAAGATGCGC
>JALSZZ010000040.1 GCA_027075825.1 Mariprofundaceae bacterium
GCAGCGCCGTGATGATCAGCGATCCGGTGTTCGGTGGTCTCGGTGTCTCCATGGCCTTCGGCACCATCGCCTCCACACTGCTGACCTTGCTGGTCGTGCCCTTGCTCTACGATCGCCTGCCCTTGTTCCAGCGCATGAAATCCGGGGAAGTGTGTGAATAACGCAGCAAATCGCGGAAATATTATGCGCAGGTAAATCCAGTAACTGAGGCAGATACAAGGCTTCCAGCTTATCGTCTTTAATCCTAAACAATTGAAAGCCGAAGCCTGACACAATTATTGACGAATTTTCTTGGCGATTACCCGTCAGAAATCTCTCGTGATAGTTGGAGTCAATTTCACACGGTATTCTTGGCGCAAGCTGCGAATATTGAGGCGCTCATACAAAAGAAAAAGGGCAAGATACGAAAAACAAGGCAATAAAGGCATTCAACAATTTGAAATGTGCTCTCCAGAACTGTTTTCCACCGGCTGGATCATTCCATACTTGAAGAAATTAAATTGCCAGTTTAGTGTGTGTAACTTGTGAGACGCGCTACTAGTATCCCGACCCGGAAGTCCGTGACATTTTGAGGTGAGGATAGATTGTCGGTAGCAAGGCGCAACATCGCAGGAATAGCAGGTCTATTTTAAGATGTTGCAACGCGGCTACCGGCAATACAGACCAGATCAGGATGTCATGGACTTCCGGGTTGGGGTACTAGTGGGTGAGATTCTAATACGATTGCCCTGCTATTTCCTGCATTGAGTCTTGACAGCAGTAACCAAAATGCTTTTTATTCGCGGTACTGCTTCCCATTCATTTTGACATCTGAGGAGCTTGCAAAACCAGATAGTGGTTCATAATTCCATATTGAGCAGGTTTTATATCGGAACGAGGCACATAGTGATACCTGAATTCAGGTGCCATCAATGATCAAAATGGTAGAGTTTCAAAAAAAGAGAAATATGTTTATCCTGTTAGTAGAATATCATGACTAGGTGGCAAACGACCGACAATAATGCTTCTATTGTGTTGATTGGAGAATTTACCCCCGAGCAATTTCACCCTATGTGGTTTATACACAATAAAATTGTTGGTGAGTGGGAATATATGAAGGAAGAGCATATGCTTCTTCCTGAATTCATGCAATTTGATTTACCGCCTGGCTGTAAAACAACCATTACGACCAATAACTTTAGCATTCAAACAAGTTTAGAAAGTGATTTTTTAACGATGAAAGATATTGTCGCTGCAAGTTTACAGCAGTGCTCCAACCTTTCAATTAAACAGATTGGTATTAATTACACTGAAACATTACACATAGACTCGCTAAATGACTGGCGTTTTCTAGGGAAGCAACTAGCACCTCATGAAAACTGGCAAAAAGCAGCACCTTATATCGCAAACCTTGATGAAGAAAAACAATTATCACTGGGGCTGACTGGATTACAAATGCAGTTACCACGACAGGATGATTTGTCGGGGTATATTTATGCTCAAATTAATGTGATTTCCCCAAGGGAAAGAACGTTTTTGTTTAATGTTAATCATCACTTTGAAATTCATGGTGAGCAAGTGGCGAAGGTTCAACGAATACTTGAAGGGCATTGGGATTCATCTATTCGTTCGGCGAAAGAGTTGATTAACTGTATGATGGCAAATTTCATGGAGAGCGAATAGTGGATAATACAGCAGTAGATAACTCATTTATATCTAAAACAAGTTTACCGTCGTCAATTTGTTTACAACGAGTGGTTTCCCCATTGCCTATGGCTAAGAACGATGAATTAAATGCCGTAAAAACCTCAGCAGCATTGAAGCTGGTTCAACAAACACAAGCTCCAGTACATCGCCAAAATTCTTTTGACGAAGATATAAAACAGGAATGGTCGGGGGTCGTGATTGCTGTAAACAATCAAGAGTTTACCGTGCAACTTAGTGATAAAATAAACCCTGATAATCCCGATGAGATTGTCACTTTGGATGTAGAGGAAGTTGACCCGGCAGAACAAAGTTTAATTAAACCAGGCGCATTACTTTATTGGCATATTGGCTACCGCTGGTCGAGTAAAAGACCAAAAGAACGTTTTTCAAAAATTCATTTTCGTCGGCTGCCTGTATGGAGTAAAAAAGAACTTAATGAGGCCGAGCAACAAGCTGAAAAACTTGAAGCCTTCTTTGCCTGATATTCAAGATACACAGCCAGCATCAAATATCGCGGAGATTTCATTATTTGGTCCTGGTGTTGGCGAATGTATTGTGATTCACATGGGGGCGGGTCAATGGTTCATTATTGATAGTTGTTTGTGCCCAAAAACAAACGAACCTATTGCTTTGTCTTATCTTCGTTCCATTGGTGTCGATTATGCTAATAAAGTTATCGGTATTTTAATCAGTCACTGGCATTCTGATCATATTCGAGGCGCATCAAAATTGCTAAAGCATTGTACTCATGCAAAGCTTTATTGCTCTAGCGCGTTGTTTTCAAAAGAGGCTTTAACCTTAACTTCATTGTACAAAGCAAACAGATTTACCGATTGTGACAAAAACACAGAAGAGTTTTCCAGCATAGTAAATTTTTTACATGGAACCAATGATCCAAGGCGGCTTGAATTCATTAAGGCTCGACATACCGTTAAAGATATTCGGCAAGAAAACCATGTTCCTGTTCGCTTAATTGCTTTATCACCCAGTAATATGGCAGTTACTCAATCCATTGTTAACTTAGTAAAGTTACAACCCAAAGAAAAATCACAACGGACAAGGGCAGTTGTTCCTCAGTCGGAAAATCTAAATGCCGTTGCTATTCATTTTACATTTGGACAGTTATCGGTGATTTTGGGTTCTGATTTAGAAAATCACGACAATGAAAACACAGGCTGGAAAGCGGTTTTTAATGATGGTATGATAGCCGATTTGAGCTTAAGCAAAGCACATGTTTTTAAAGTTTCGCATCATGGAGGTCAATCGGGTAATCATGATCGTATATGGTGCGATTTACTTCACGACAAGCCTCTTGCTATAACCACAACGTTTTCACGATCACACTTACCTTGCGACGATGATATTGAGCGATTAAAAAAACAATCCAAGGCTCTTTTAATCACCCGTGATCCTACGAAAAACAAAAAAATAAAACACGATAAGATGGTGGAGCGAGAGCTACGGAGTATTGCAAAAGAACGAATAACGGTGAACACAAAAAACATGGGGCATATTCAGATACGTGCTACGGAACAAGGAAAGTTAACTGTTGGTATGAATGAGCATGCAGTAAGATACTAAACCCTGAATTTCAGGGACAGTTTACCTATTTCTTGCGATTTTACGCGGGTCATACGCGGGCCACATACTAGGGTCACTCATTATGCCACTTGTCATGTTTTGCTTCAGCTGGAATCGGACAGTTGGGTCGTTTAAATAAGAGACATTCCACATTAGGATTATGCCATGACAACGACCAGAAAACAGTTTAGCGCAGAGCAAAAAATTGCGATACTTCGTGAACATTTATTGGAGAATATGCCAGTCTCCGAATTGTGCGATAAGCACAATCTTAAGCCATCGCTATTTTACAGATGGCAGAAGATTTTCTTCGAAAACGGGGGGCTTGTTTTTAACCAGAAGCGCACTCAATCGGCAGAGAAAGCACTATCACTGAAAGTGGAGTCTCTGACTAAAAGGCTTCAGCGTAAAGATGAGATTATCGCCGAAGTTATGGAGGAGCATATTGCCTTAAAAAAAGAGTTTGGGGAACTCTGATGGGCAACTGGATTTCCCCCGGATACGTGACGAAGTGGTGGACTTCATCCGGCGATATGCCGAATTGACCGAAATATCTTTGTCCTGTTTGCATTTAAAACGGGGTCTGACCTGACTAACTGATTGACTTTACAGGAATAGCAGGCTAAAAACAGCCCTTTTTTGGCCTTAAAATGCCCATTTTGAGAGTAAAATAGCAGGGCTAAGGAGGATTTGATGCAGGAGCGAAGCGATATCATTTTCCTGGCCATTGACAGGGGTGATGAATGTCGGCTGTAAAACAGGGTTGCGCTCATGCCTCATGCCAACATCGGCGAACTTCCCGCCCACGAAATCAGTGGCATGTGTTGTCACCGGGGGTTCGGCAAATGCGGTGATTGCCTTTTGCCTTCCGGGGATTATATTGCGCGCCCCTTTGCGGTTTTTGCATATCCGCAGGGCGCTGCTACGGGTATACCCGTCAGATGTTATCCCGCTGATTTAACAGCAGATGAAGGAGTTTTCAATGACTACACTTACACTCAGGGCGCAGTTGCGCGAGGAGACAGGACGTAACGCCAGCCGCCGTCTGCGCCGTGCAGGCCGCCTGCCGGGCATCATCTATGGCGGTGGAAAATCCGATCTGCCTGTTACCATGAACAGCAATGAAGCACGCAAGTTGCTGAACATCGAAGCCTTTTACACCAGCATTGTCAATATTGACGTGGCTGATCAGAAAAGCGAAACCGTTTTGCTGAAGGACGTGCAGTGGGATCCTGTGTCAGATGAGCCGGTTCACCTGGACTTTTTGCGCGTTAGTGTCAGCGATACCGTACAGGTTGAAGTGCCTGTGGTCGCTGTGAATGCAGAAAAAGCCCCCGGCGTGGTTCAGGGCGGCAAGCTGGATATTGTCCGTCATGTTCTGGAAGTTTCCTGCCGTGCCGATGCGATTCCTGAACACATCAATATTGATTGTTCCTCACTGGAACTGGGCGCAACGGTGCATATTGAGGATATTGATTTGCCAGAAGGCGTGACTGTTCCGCATGAAGTAAACTTCACTGTTCTTAACCTCAGCGTGGTCAAAGGCGGCAAGAGCGAAGAGGCTGCAAGCGAAGAAGAGGAAGGTTGATCTTTTCTTGAAGCTACTGGTTGGCCTGGGTAATCCGGGTCAGAAGTATCAGCAAACACGGCATAATGTCGGTTTTCGTTTTGTCGATCATATTGCCAGCATGGCGGGGGTGAAGCTTGCTTCATCCCCGCGCTTTCGCGCCGATATGGCCGATGCGCGCATTGGTGATGAGCGCGTATTACTGGTGCAACCGCAAACGTTTATGAACAACAGTGGCGAAGCTGTCGCCCCGCTGTGCCGCTATTACCAGCTCGCTACTGATGATGTATTCATCGTTTTTGACGATCTTGATCTGCCCGCAGGCAAGGTACGTCTGCGGCACGGCGGTGGGCATGGTGGGCATAATGGTCTGCGTTCGCTGCATCAGCATTTGCCGGATACGGATTATTACCGTCTGAAAAT
>JALSZZ010000041.1 GCA_027075825.1 Mariprofundaceae bacterium
AACTACCCCGATGTACCACTGACGAACAGCGACGTGCATTGCTCCCTCATCGCTTCGACCCAAGCCGGTTACAGGGAGAGTAGGCTCAGGGGTGGGGTTGGTTTGACGCTTACATCGCTGCGAACCGCAATGCCGGAGGCCACACGGAATCGTCCGCCCCATAGCCCCATGCCACCAATGCTGTGCAGAAAATAACCATCGGCATCAAAGACCTGCACCCGATTATTGTAGGCATCGGAGACATAAACGCTGTCATCTGAACCAATCGCAATACGGGATGGATAATAAAATTCACCCGCATGGTCATCGGCAAGCAGAAAATTCAATGCCGAGCGCACCCCATTGATCTTGCCCTGCCTGCCCCATGTGCGAAGAAAATGTCCGTCTGGTGAAAATTGCTGAATACGGTGGTGGTACTGATCGACCACATACACCTGACCTGCCGCATTCACCGCCACATCCACCGGTGATGCAAACTCGCCCGGCCCATCGCCTGCCTTACCCCATGCCGCGAGAAGTTTTCCATTCGGGTCAAAATGAACAATGCGATCCAGATCGTAATCGGTAACCCACACCGTACCATCCGGGCCGATGCCAATGCCGCCGGGTTTTTCCAACTGTTGCTGACCGAAAGTCAGTACAACGTCGCCATCTGCCGTGAACTTTTGCACCCGCTTGTTGCGCACATCGGTGACATAAACAAAACCATGCGCATCTGCTGCCACATCAAAAGGCTCATTAAAACACCACGGTTCACTGCCTTGTCCACCCCAAACCTGTACATCTGCAAGGTTGCCGGTGCAGCCAGAGAGCAATAACAGCAGTAATATGCCCAGAGTATGACGCACGTCAGTTATGTGAAATATCACGGGCGGTAAAACCTGCTTTCTTCACAGCTTCACGCAGCATGGCATCATCGACTTGTGTTCCGGGCTTTAAGCTTACTGTTGCTTTGCCATGCTTCATGTCAATGTTGACATCTTCAACGCCATTGACCTTTTTCAGGTGCTTCTCCAGCCCGTAGGCACAAAATGGGCAGGATAAACCATTCACGACAATTGTAGCCGTTTGCCCTGTATCACCCGCCATGGCAGCACCAAACGGTGCTGCGAAAAGCATGAGAATGAACAAAAAACTTTGCAATATGCGCATGAAAACCTCCTTAAAAATTCCAGCGAAACCCTGTCGTCCAGAGCCAGTCTGTGGTCAGTGCCGTACCATTCAGGCGTTGGATAGCCGGTATCTGAATAGCTGTTTCCAGCACATAACGACGAGTCACATATTGCAGCCCCGGGACAAGGTTCCACACCGTTCCACCGCTATTGTTATCAACCACGCCCGCCAGTCTGTTCCTGCCGTTCCAGATCAGCCCGGATTCCAGCACGGCATAGACAAAGGCCGGTACGCCAATATCCTCCAGTGTGCGCGGTAGCACGCGATATTGAAAGGAGCCATCAAGCCTGGCTTCATCGCCGAACTCAAAGCCGGATGCCTTTGTATTCATCCGATAACTGACCGCAGTATCCAGTTCCCAGTCCAGCGTCTGGCGTGTGATTGCAATGCCGACAAACGGATCCCAGGAGCCAGACCCGGATTGCAACGGCTGCGGCAACAGGCCGGGCGCATCGCGTGTGTTGTGCGCCCCTGTCGGCGTTTTCATGCCTGCGAACGGAGCGATGCGCAATGTATCGCCGGGTCGATCCTGTTGGTACATCGTGTAGCGGGCAAAAAACCTGGCATCACCCAACCCCTGCGTATTGCGTCGAAACCGGTTTGCACCGATATTGATATCCATGCGCTTATTCACATAGGGCAGCACACCAAACAAAGCCAGTCTGGCGCTGACACCATAGGCCAGCACCAGTGGTATAGCAGTGGCCGTTACATTCCGCTTCAGCGCAGTAGCATCGCCTGACTGGTGTAGCAGATTTACCTGGGCGCGTAAAATTCCGGTGCCTTCTGATAGCGGAAGCGCACTGTTGAAAGTGATGGGGCCAGCCATGCCCCATGTTGCGAATGAGAGCAGGCTGATCATCATGATCACGATTCGGTGGGGCATGCTTCGCCTTCCAGACTGCCCATAATCGGGCAGGCTTTCAGAGTTCCGTTTTTGGGGCAGGCCTCCACCAGCGGAATCAGTGCATCCCGCATGCGTTCCAGATCACGAATCTTCGTTTCAATGTCCTGCAAATGGCTGGCAGCCATGCGGCTTACTTCCGCGCAGCTTGCATTCTGTTCCGTTTGCAGCGCCAACAGCGCTACAATCTGCTTCAGTGTAAAACCCAGCCCCTGTGCGCGTTTGATAAAGCGAATACGCCGCACCGATGCATCATCAAATACGCGATAGCCATTTGCGGAACGCAAGGGTGCAGGCAGCAGGCCACGGCGTTCGTAGTAGAGCACCGTCTGCACATTCACGCCCGCTTCTCTGGCAACCCAGCCGATGGTTTTTCGGCTCATGCGCTACCTCCATGTTTTTGTCATCACCGCAACACTAAACCCGTGACTATGGTATGGAGTCAAGTGTTGGGTATCCGTTCAACCATCTATGGTTGAACGGATACAGTGTTGGCAGCTTATGATGAACTCATCTTTTGGAAGGAGGCCAGGCAGCAGCGACCTGAAGGGTTTCTGGCTTCGCAGGCGCACAGCCCCGCTTTGGTTTGCTGAACGACAAAATCTTTCATGGCTGCTGCTCTGCCAGTCGCCAATGCTGTGCGCCAGGCTGATTCGGAAATATCAAAGCAGTGACAAAGTATTGCCTGCTGACCAGGCTGAAATGCCCGCAAGCTGCTTTTGGGAATACTGTCCGAGGTGGAAAAATAGCCAATAGTGCAATCGGGGCTGGCGCAGTATGCGTAGTCACCATCGGCGATGCGCCGGTTCTCCGGTGCGCGCACCTGATGCAGCATGGTTTGCATGCTGACAGGAACACAGTTGCAACCACATTCGGGACATTGCATCCGCGTTTTTTTCGGGCTTGTGTGACAACAGGAGCAGGACATGATGAGTTTACCCCGCGCAGCAGGAAAGCTGTTTGACATCTTTGGTGAATGTCTGGGCGCATAGCTTCAGGCCTTCCACCATGGTAAGGTAGGGGAAAAGCTGCTCTGCCAGTTCCTGAATTGTCATCTGATTGCGGATTGCGATGGCTGCCGTCTGGATGATTTCACCACCTTCAGCAGCCAACACCTGCGCTCCTGACAAGCGGCCTGTGCTCTTTTCCACCACCAGCTTGATGAAGCCACGGGTATCGAAGTTTGCCAATGCCCTTGGCACATTCTCCAGTGTTAGCGTGCGTGATTCGACATCCATCCCACGCTCGACGGCTTCTGCCTCGCTCAGGCCCACTGTTCCCACTTGTGGATCGGTAAACACAACGGCGGGCATGGCAGATAAATCCAGTGCCGCCTTACCGCCAGTCATGTTGATGGCAGCCCGCGTACCGGCTGCTGCCGCCACATAGACATATTGCGGCTGATTGGTGCAGTCACCGGCAGCATAGATGTGTTCCACAGCGGTGCGCATGTATTCATCAACGACGATAGCACCGTTTTTGTCTGTTTTTACCCCGGTGTTATCAAGCTTTAGCTGTGCCGTGTTCGGCTTGCGCCCAGTGGCAATCAATAACTGATCGCAACGTATTTCCCCGGTATTCGAGGACAGGATAAATCCCTTGCCGTCATGCGATACCGCATCCGGCAGCGTATGCAGCAACACCTGCGCGCCTTCTGCCTCAAATACTTTCACCAGTGCTTCGCCAATGGCCGGGTCTTCCTTCGACAGAAAGGTACTGCGCGCCATGATCGTGACCTTCGAACCCAGCCGCAGAAACGCTTGCGCCAACTCCAGCGCCACCACGGATGCACCGATCACCACCAGATGTTCAGGCAGTGCTTCGGCCACCAGCGCCTCGGTGGATGTCCAGAATGGCGTATTTTTCAGGCCGGGAATATCGGGCAGGGCAGGCTGAGCGCCGGTAGCCAGCAGGATTCTGTCCGGCATCAGACGTTTTTGATTGCCATCAGCCTGTTTCACGATCAATGTGTGCGCATCGTCAAAACTGGCCCAGCCACGAATCAGCTCGGTAGCGGGATTGTTTTCCAGAATGCTTTCGTATTTAGCGTGGCGCAGCGCTTTTACACGCGCCTGTTGCTGATCAACCAGCGCGGTGCGGTTGATCTGCGGCCTGCTTAAGGGAATGCCGCTGAAGGCATGCGATGATTGCAGATGGGCGATATGCGCGCTGCGAATCATGATCTTGGATGGCACGCAGCCGACATTGACGCAAGTACCGCCGATCACTTCACCGCCCTCGATCAGCGTGACCCGGGCATCTGCCTGGGCAGCCCGAATGGCAGCAGCAAAGGCAGCAGAACCCGTGCCAACAATGGCAATATGTATTTTGGCCGCATCGGATGATTCACCTGCACAACAATCACTCATTGCTTCTCTCCCTGCGAACCTGAATCGCAACATTCATCCTTTTCCTTTTTCATGTAGGCATACACCGTCAGGCCGATGAAAAACAGCAGGGCAGGCATGAGTACGGCATCCAGATGGCCGACCCATGCTGACAACCCGACGATACCAAACAGCATGACCAACACGGGGGTAAAGCAGCAAAGGGCGGCGATAGCCGTACCGACGATGCCGGTTTTCAGTAGTGTCGATTTCTTCATGTGATGCTCCGTTGGGTATTTAATGGCATGTCGGACAATGTGTTACCAGCCAGACAATCACAGAAACTGCCGCAATACCGATGATGATATTCAACACCATTGCGTTGCTGGCTTTGTTCTCTTTCCCGCTCATGGTTTTGAGCCTGCTGTGATGGTTGCCGGATAACCGAGTTCAGTAATGGCCTGTGCGGATTGTTCCGTGTCTTCAAAGGTCACGGTTGCTGTTGCTGAAGCAAGATCAACACTGGCGGCGCGAACACCCTTTAGCTGCATGGCACGATGCCGGACAGAGATGGGGCAGGTTCCACAGGTCATACCGGATACCTGCATATTGACGGTTTGTTCCTGAGCGCAGGCTTGTTGTGCAGACAAGCCAGTAAACAAGATAACTGCGGCAGTTAATACGGTTTTTTTCATATTACTCTCCTTATTTAATCAGATAGGGCAGCAGAGATGGCGAAATCAGCAGCAAAATAGCTATGCCGCTCAGTACCCACAGAAGAATCGGCTTTCTGGGCGGGCAACCATTGGCAAGGCACACCTTTTT
>JALSZZ010000042.1 GCA_027075825.1 Mariprofundaceae bacterium
CGATGAAGCGAAATTGCTGAATATGATCTTCAGCGGAATAGCCGAGAATCGGGGCTTGCAGCAAATAGCGGGCGTAATCGGCCTCTGCGGCTTCAGCCTCATCCCACATTTCACGCATGGCCTGCGGTTTCAGGCTCATGTTTTCTTCCTGTAAAATCTGACGCACTACACGGATGCCAAAAGATGCATGCAACACTTCGTCACGCATGATGTATTGCAATTGTTCCGCTGTGCCCTTCATCAGCCCGCGCCGTTGCAGGGCAAAGATTGGACTGAAGCCATTATAAAACCAGCAGCCTTCAAAGACTGTGGCAAAGAAGGTGTAAGCCATGACGAATTCTTCGCGCTGCTGTGGGTCACGCATATCCGTACCGGCTTGCAGCACCGATTGCAGGCGACGGTTGGCAATGCGAATCTTGTGGTTGATCTCCGGCACCACGCGATAGCGGTTATAGATTTCAGACTGGTCCAGACCGATGGTTTCGATGCAGTGCTGATACGTCCAGGTGTGCAGCGCTTCTTCATACACCTGTCGCGCCTGATAAATTTGCAATTCCGGAGCGCTCATCTTCTCCATCACTGCCAGCCCGATATTGCGCATGGCGAGAATATCCGAGGTGGTCAGGTAAGCCAGCACATTCTCATAAACGTGACGTTCTTCCAGCGTCAGCCTGTGATGATAATCCTGCACATCCTGAGCCATGTTGATGTCCAGTGGTGTCCAGTGATTCTTGTTGGCATTGATGAAATATTCCCATGCCCAGGGGTATTTGAAGGGGGCCAGTTGGTTAATATCCGTCTGGCCATTGATCACCCGCTTGTGCGAGGCATCCACTGCCTTCATGGGGATAAACTGAGTGTTGCACTTGTATGGCGGCGATTCTTCCGAGCGTACTTCCAACGGTGCCTGTACATGGTTTTTCTGTGCTGTGGCAGGCGCTGTTTTTTTGCTGCCTGCTAATGGATCATCCCAGTTCAACATTATTGGCATGCCTCACAATCAGGGTCGAGAATCGAGCAAACTTTGGGGGCTTCTTCAGCCGCCTCCGGCGTTGTTGCTTCCTGTACTTTTTCCATATGCGTGGCTCCCATGGAGCGCAGGTAATAAGTGGTTTTCAGGCCGCGCACCCAGGCCAGTTTGTACAGATTATCCAGTGCCTTGCCGGATGGTTCGGCCAGATAAAGGTTGAGGCTTTGCGCCTGATCCAGCCACTTCTGACGGCGGGCGGCAGCCTCAATCAGCCAGCGGCTGTCCATTTCAAAAGCCGTGGCATAGCGGGATTTCAGTTCATCAGGAATGCGTGCAATCTGCATCGCTGAACCATCGTAATATTTCAGATCGCTGGCCATCACCGAATCCCACAGGTTGCAGGCTTTCAGATCCCGGACCAGGTATTCATTCAGCACCATGAATTCGCCTGACAGATTCGATTTCACATACAGATTCTGGTAGGCAGGCTCAATGGACTGGCTGACGCCGCAGATATTGGAAATCGTCGCCGTGGGTGCGATCGCCATGGTATTGGAATTGCGCATGCCAACTGTTTTGACGCGCTGGCGCAAAGCATCCCAGTCCAGCGTGCTGCTTTCATCCACCTGCAAATAATCGCCACGGTGCGCCTTCATGGCCAGTAGCGAATCCAGTGGCAACACGCCCTGCGACCATAATGAGCCGTCAAAGCTGGGATAGCGACCGCGTTCTTCGGCCAGATCAGTCGATGCCTGAATGGCGAAATACGCCACCTGCTCCATGCTGCGGTCGGCAAACTCCACCGCTTCCATGGAGGCATAGGAAAGCTTCATCTTGTACAGCGCATCCTGAAAGCCCATAATGCCAAGCCCTACGGGACGATGACGCATATTCGAATTACGCGCCTGCGGCACAGCGTAATAATTATAGTCAATCACATTATCCAGCATGCGCATGGCTGTATCAATGGTTTTTTTCAGGCGCTCAACATTCAGGCCATGTTCATCGACATGCTGCGCCAGATTGACGGAGCCAAGATTGCAGACGGCAATCTCGTTGTCGTTGGTATGAAGGGTGATTTCCGTGCACAGATTGGAGCTGTGAACAGCGCCCACATGCTGATTGGTATAGCGCAGATTACAGGGATCCTTGAAGGTGATCCACGGATGCCCGGTTTCAAACAGCATCCCCAGCATCTTGCGCCATAAGTCCAGCGCCCTGACTGTGCGCCAGAGTTTAATGCCACCTGCCCTGGCTTTCGCTTCACAGGCTTCATAAGCCTCATCAAATGCCTTGCCGCTCAAATCGTGCAGTTCCGGCACATCATCGGGAGAGAACAGCGTCCACTCACCTTCTTCCGCCACCCGGCGCATGAACAGATCGGGAACCCAGTTGGCCGTGTTCATGTCATGCGTGCGACGGCGTTCATCGCCGGTGTTTTTGCGCAGTTCAAGGAAATCTTCAATATCAATATGCCAGGTTTCCAGATAGGCACAGACAGCGCCCTTGCGCTTGCCGCCCTGATTGACGGCCACCGCCGTATCGTTGGCCACCTTGAGAAACGGCACCACACCCTGCGATTTGCCATTGGTGCCGCGAATATGCGCGCCCATGCCGCGCACCCGCGACCAGTCATTGCCAAGACCGCCGGCAAACTTGGAGAGCAGGGCATTATCTTTAATCGCGCTGTAAATGCCATCAAGATCATCGGCGACGGTGGTTAAATAGCAGGAAGAAAGCTGCGGACGCAAGGTGCCGGAATTAAACAGCGTTGGCGTAGAGCTCATAAAGTCAAAGCTTGAAAGCAGGCGGTAGAACTCGATGGTGCGTTCTTCTCGTTCCACCTCGTTAATTGCCAGTCCCATGGCTACGCGCATAAAAAATGCCTGCGGCAATTCAAAGCGGGTGCCATCTTCATGATGAATAAAATAGCGGTCATACAGGGTTTGCAGGCCGAGATACTGAAACTGAAGATCGCGCTCCGGTAACAGCGCATCAGTCAAACGATCAAGGTCATATTGTCCTAATCGTGAATCCAGCAGTTCCAGGTCAATCGCCCGTTTCAGATAAGCGCGGAAATATTCACCATATACCGTCACCATATCGGCATGACTATACACCTGGTGCGGCATATCGAGAAAAGCCAGCGCCTCGTGGCGCATATCGTCAAGCAACAGGCGGGCGCTGACGCGGGAATAACCGGGTTCCTGCTCAATCAGTGTTCGTGCCGACATCAGCAGAACTTTGGGCACCTCCGCCGCTTTCACGCCATCGAAGAGATGGCGCTGCGTCGCCTCCAGAATTTTTGCCGGATCGACATCATCCAGACCCTCGCAGGCCTCCTCGCACAGGGCCTGCAGACGACTCATGTCCAGTGGCTGACGCGAACCGTCGGCATGCGTTACATGCAGTACATCGGCTGCCGGTTGCTCATCTGCTTGCTTGCTGTGCTGCTCGCGCAGTTGTTTGTGTTGTTCGCGATAAAGCACATAGGCACGCGCCACCTTGTGATGCCCCCCGCGCATCAGCGCCAGCTCAACCTGATCCTGAATATCCTCAATATGCAGATGCATGCCTTCCGGTAAATGGCGAAACAGCGCGGCCACAACATCACCTGTCAGCTTTTGCACGATGTCGTGGATGCGACGGGAGTTGCCGGCTGATTCACCTTCCACCGCCAGAAATGCCTTGCTGATCGCCAGGGAAATTTTGTTGCGGTCGAATTGCGTTAGCTGGCCGTTGCGACGAATGACCGAAAAGCTGGCATCCTCCGTCTCACGTGGTGGTTCAGTATAGCCATCAGGGTCAACAGCAGAAAGGGGCTTTTTACTCATGCATTCACGTCCTTGATAGATGATAGCGGGGATGACAGTACACGCCCCGGAAGAGGCGGCGAAGCCTAGCCGGAAAAGATGAGGAATTCACCCCTGAAGTAACGCTTCCAACCATAAAAAAATAAGGTAAACATACTATATTTAGTGCTAAGTATAAAATATGGCACAATATACACCACTGTTTTCACATTCTGAATCTGCGCCATCAGCACGGCCCGGAAACCTGCCGGATGTTGGCGATGGTCACGGGAAACAGCGGGATTGGGTCAAATATACGACCTGTTGGCGGCGAATAGCAGCGCTATTTAACAAAAGCAGGGCGAATATTTGGCCAATATCCGGTTTTTCACAGTAGATTTGTCAAAGTCCGACAGACTCCTAGCATGCGGCTCTTGGTATCCTGACCCGGAAGTCAGTGATCTTTTGCAGTGAGAACAGGCCTATCGGTAGCACGGCACAACGTCGCTACGAACAGGCATGTAATAGCAAGAACTTCCGGACTGAGCTACCAGGTTTTGAGGTGGGGTTTTACATTGGATCAAATTGTTATTCAGGGCGGTCGGGTGCTTCGCGGTTGCATCGAAAGCAGCGGTGCAAAAAATGCGGCATTGCCATTGCTGGCTGCTTCTATTCTGGCTGATGGCCCGGTGGTGTATCATCGCATTCCTCACCTGATGGATATTACCACCATGATGACGCTGCTTTCCTGGCAAGGTTCGGATATTACATATGATGACCAGCACCGCCTGCATATTGATTCACGACCAGCAGACAAACCGCAGGCTCCCTATGAACTGGTGAAAACCATGCGCGCGTCTTCGCTGGTATTGGGCCCGCTGGTCACTCGTTTTGGTCGGGCAAGGGTTAGCCTGCCCGGTGGCTGCGCCATTGGCGCCAGGCCGATTGACCTGCATTTGATGGGCCTGGAACGCATGGGGGCAGCGGTGCGCATGGAACATGGCGATGTGGTTGTGGAAGCGCCGCAGGGATTGCGTGGCGCACAAATTGACTTTCCACAGGTCACAGTGACGGGCACGGAGAACCTGATGATGGCTGCCGTGCTGGCCAAAGGCACAACAGTGCTGGAAAATGCAGCACGGGAACCGGAAGTGGTTAACCTCGCTGATGCCCTGCGTCAGCTAGGCGCAAATATTGAGGGTGATGGCAGTAGCCGGGTGGTGATTCGCGGCGTTGAGCGTATCAGCGGAGGCGATATTCATGTCATCGCAGATCGTATTGAAACAGCAACTTATCTCGCTGCCGGTCTGATCACTGGTGGCGACGTGACGGTTACAGATACCGAACCGGCGCTGCTGGGGGCTTTTCTTGAAAAAATTGTCGAAGCTGGTGGCAGTGTGGAGTGTGGCGAGCATC
>JALSZZ010000043.1 GCA_027075825.1 Mariprofundaceae bacterium
TTCTTCAATGCCGACATAATTACCCAGAGATTTGGACATTTTCTGCACGCCATCAAGACCAACCAGCAGCGGCATGGTCATCACCAGTTGTGGTGTCTGCCCCCAGGCTTCCTGCAATTGTCGGCCCATCAGCAGATTAAAGGTCTGATCGTTGCCGCCTAATTCAATATCTGCCTGAAGGGCCACCGAGTCATAGCCCTGAACCAGTGGATAAAGAAATTCATGCACGGCAATGGGCTGGCCATTACGATAACGTTTTTCGAAATCGTCGCGCTCCAGCATACGGGCTACCGTGGTTTTCCCTGCCAGCTGAATCATGTCGGCCGCGCTCATATTGCTCAGCCATTCGGAATTAAAACGCACCTGGGTGCGGCTTTCATCCAGTACCCGAAAGACCTGACGGCGATAGGTTTCGGCATTACGCAACACATCTTCACGCGCCAGCGGCGGGCGCGTCTCATTTTTGCCCGTGGGATCGCCGATCATCCCGGTGAAATCACCAATCAGAAAAATCACTTCATGGCCGCACTGCTGAAACTGCCGCAGTTTTTCCAGCAACACCGTATGACCCAGGTGTAAATCCGGGGCAGTCGGATCAAAGCCTGCCTTGATGCGTAGCGGGCGCTGTTCTTTTGCAGCCTGTTGCAGACGTGCCACCAGGCCGCCCTTGGGTAAAATGTCGCAGCAACCACGCGACAACAATGCCAGTTGTTGGCGAATATCCATTTGGTCTCCGTTGGTTTGTAAGGGTTCGATCAATTTTGCCAGCATCAGGGTTCAGCGGGCTTCATCCAGAAACAGGGCCAGCTTTTCCCGGTGCAGGCGATAGCGCTGGCGAGACTCCTGCTCCAACAAACCCAGCACCTGTAATTTGCGCAAACTTCGACTGACCGTTTCCCGCTGACAACTCAGCAAATGCGCCATCTGTTCCCGGCCAGGAAGCTCCACGACGATGCTTGCTTCCGTGTGCTCTCTCCATTGCGGCAGGGATAACAGATAGCGGCAAATCCGCATGGCTACGCTGGGTTGCCCCAGACGGCATACCACATCATGGGTGCGCAAATAGCGGGAAAGAAACAGGCTGGTGATCCGTTTGCGAAAATCTTCACGCTGATAACTCTGCCAGAAAATAGTCGGACGAATCAGCAGCAAGCTGCTGTTTTCCGCCGCAATAACCGTTGCTGTGCGTTCCTGAAGAAACAGCGACAGTTCTCCCACAAGCTCCCCGGCGTGCAAGGTGTATAGCAGGGTTTCATTGCCGCCAGCCATCAACAGGCGCACATCTACGGCGCCATCGAGGATAAGAAAACAGTTCCCCACACCATTTTCCCGTTCAAAGAGCACGCATTCTCCCTTGTGGACGCGCACGCGCTCACCAGCTTCGAAATCCTCTTCCACAAACAGTGGTTCGGGCAGTTGTGCCGGTTGCGTCATCTGTTGCCTCTCGTTAGTGTCACTTGCAAGGTGCGCAGTCAGCAGCGCTGCTGTCATTCATGCGGCGCAACGCCTGGCAGCTTATTCATCGGGCAGTTGCTTCAGCCATTCTTCCAGAAAGTGGATATTGAATTCACCACGCTGAAAATCCGGGTTGGCCAGCAGGCGTTTATGCAGTTCCTGATTACTGGTGATACCAATCACGGCCAGTTCATCAATAGCACGCTGCATACGACGAATACACTTTTCCCGGGTGCGCGCATGGGTGATGATTTTACCGATCATGGAATCATAATACGGTGGAATGCTGTAGCCGGAGTAAAGGGCTGAATCAACGCGAACGCTGCGGCCACCTGGCGCATGGTATAGTTCCACTTTGCCGGGTGATGGCGTGAATTTGAATGGATGCTCTGCATTGATGCGGCATTCGATGGCATGGCCTTTGCGTTTGATCTGTTGTTGACCAAAGGCCAGCGGTTCGCCAGCGGCAACGCGCAATTGCCACTCAATCAGATCAATGCCGGTAATCCATTCAGAGACCGGATGCTCCACCTGAATGCGGGTGTTCATTTCGATGAAATAAAAGCTTTTGTCGGCATTCATCAGAAACTCGATGGTGCCAGCGCCGACATAATCGACTGCTTTGGCAGCAGCAACACCGGCAGTGCAGATTTTTTGCCGTGTTTCATCGTCAACGAAACAGCTTGGCGCTTCTTCCAGCACCTTTTGATTATTGCGCTGAATTGAGCATTCACGCTCAAACAGGTGCACCACATTGCCATGGCTGTCACCCAGTACCTGAACCTCAATATGGCGCGGTTGCTCCAGAAATTTTTCCACATACACCGTGTCATCGCCAAAGGCAGCCTTAGCCTCGGACTGACACATGGAAAAAGCAGCAGCCAGCGCAGGTTCATGATGAACGATTTTCATGCCTCTGCCGCCGCCACCTGCTGATGCCTTGATGATGACCGGGTAACCAGCTTCACGGGCAATGCGTTTGGCTTCTTCAGGGTTTTCCACTGCGCCATCCGAGCCGGGTACCAGCGGCACACCGGCTTGCTGCATCCGTTGCTTGGCAGAGACCTTGTCGCCCATGATGCGCATGGATTCCGGGGAGGGACCAACCCACGTGTAGCCGGATTCCATCACAATTTCGGCAAAGGCGGCATTCTCGGCCAGAAAGCCGTAACCGGGGTGGATGGCATCGCAATCCGTCAGGCTTGCCGCCGACATAATCGCCGGAATATTGAGGTAAGACCTGGCGCTGGCCGCCGGGCCAATACAAATGGACTGATCGGCGAGCCGGGTATGCATGGCATCGCGATCGGCCTCGGAATACACAGCCACCGTGCCGATACCAAGATCCTTGCAGGCGCGGATGATGCGCACGGCAATCTCACCGCGATTGGCAATCAATACCTTATGAAGCATCAATAACCTCAGGCCGGGGTGATTTCGAATATGGCCTGACCATATTCCACCGGTGTGGCATTTTCGACCAGAATACGTTGTACTGTACCGTCGTACTCCGCCTCAATTTCATTCATCAGTTTCATGGCCTCGATAATACACAACACATCGCCTTTGCGAACGCGGCTACCCTCGCTGACGAATGGCTCGGCTTCCGGTGATGCAGCGCGATAAAATGTGCCGACCATGGGCGAAGTCACCAGGTGTTCATCGTTGGGCGCGTGCCCGGCTACCTGATGCGGGCTGCTCTCGGTAACCGCAGCCTCTTCGCTGACCATCGCTTCGCTGACTGCCGGCTGGACTGTTGCCTGAACAGGCTCCGGAGTAATCGTCGCTGTGGCAACAGCGCGCGAAATACGCACGCTGTGCGTCCCTTCAACAACTTCAATCTCGGCAATATCCGATGCCTTGACCATTTTGATCAGTTTGCGAATTTTTGAAATATCCATATATCTTCCTGTGTCTGACGCTTAAAAACTATACACCCTGCCGCAGACTGGCGAGCAGCCCCTGATAAGCAAGGTAATACGAGTGTTCACCAAATCCGGCGATAACGCCCATCGCCTGATCTGCCAGCATGGAATGATGGCGAAATGCCTCGCGTTTGTGAACATTGGATAAATGCACCTCAACGAACGGAATGGCCACCGCCAGCAGGGCATCGCGCAGGGCAATGCTGGTATGCGTATAAGCCGCCGGATTGATGATGATCCCGGCAACGTCTTCGCTGGCAGCCTGCTGCACACGATCCACCAGCGCTCCTTCATGATTGCTCTGAAAATGCTGCAACTGAACGTCATCAGCGGCAGCCAGCGCATTAAGCCTGGCTGTAATGCTCCTGAGTGTTGCTACCCCGTAATGACCAGGTTCGCGTTGCCCCAGCATGTTCAGGTTCGGGCCATGAAGCACCAGAATATTCACTTGAATTGTTCCTCCCACTGCTGCTGATATGCCACCGCTTCGTCCTGCTTCAGCTCTCCCGCCTGCACCAGCCATTGCAACATCTTCAGTGCTTTTGCCTGATCGCCCTGTTGCCACAGCAAACGTGCCAGCGGCAGGCTGGCCTTGTCGCGTTTGCGCTGTTGTTCGAGCAATGCGCGGGCGCGTGCAAATGCCTGATCTGCCCCGCTGTGCCCCAGTTTTTGCCGCACCTGCCCCAGCCACGCCCAGGCTCTGGCTTCCTCCGGTGCAAAGGCGATGATGTCGAGCAACAAGGCTTCCGCCTGAGGGTAGTCGCCCGATTGGTAAGCCGCCTTGCAGCGCGCAAAACCCGCCTGAACCCCAGGCCAGGCATTCGGTTTGGGAGGGAAGCGGCTGTTGCTCATCAACAGGCTCTGACCTTAACTGTGTCGTGCGTTCGCAAAAACTGCTGCTAGCATGTGGGCCACGCTACGGATGGTGACTTGTCCGGTCAATTCCGGCCTGTCATCAGGAATATCGAACCACTGCCGGAGGGGATGCGTGAAGATTATGCTTAATGGCGAGGAACGGGAAACCGCCAGTCAGAATCTGCATCAGCTCATCAATGAGTTGCAGCTTGAAAAGCGCACGATTGCCATCGAACTGAACCTGAATGTGATTCCACGCAGTGAGTATGCAAAAACCCCCTTAAAAGAAGGGGATCGCATCGAAGTTGTACACATGATTGGGGGAGGCTGATCGCAGATGACAGAGGACAGAGGACAGAGCACAGCAAGCAGCGCCGATGTGTTAAAGATCGGTAGCTACAGCTTTACGTCGCGGTTGATTGTGGGTTCCGGAAAATACCGTGATTTTCCGACCACGCGAACGGCAACAGAAGCCGCTGGCGCAGAGATGATTACCGTGGCTGTGCGCCGGGTCAATATTACCCGCCCGGATGAAGAAAACCTGCTTGATTACATCGACCCTGAGCGCTATGTTATCCTGCCCAATACAGCAGGTTGCTTTAATGCCGAAGATGCCGTGCGCACCTTGCGACTGGCGCGGGAAGCTGGCGGCTGGGATCTGGTCAAACTGGAGGTGCTGGGCGATACTGAAACGCTTTACCCCAATGTTGTTGAAACCATCAAGGCTGCCCGCACACTGGTTGAAGATGGCTTTCAGGTCATGGTTTATACCAATGATGATCCCATTGTTGCCCGTGAGCTGGAGGCCATTGGCTGCGTCGCCGTGATGCCGCTGGGAAACCCGATTGGTTCTGGCCGGGGACTGGCCAATCCCTTCAACATCCGCGTCATCAGGGAGCGGGCATCGGTGCCGATTATTGTCG
>JALSZZ010000044.1 GCA_027075825.1 Mariprofundaceae bacterium
ATTACAAACGCAGATGGCACACTCAAGCCACCTGTCCAGAAAACGGGGACCAATTCTGTCAGAGGGGAGGATAATGAGCGAAAGTCAGCAAGAGATAGTTGTTATTGACACCAAATCTGCGGGGGACTCCAGAGCATATAAGTGCGGCTTTCATCAAAGCCAGAGAAAGCGCCTTTATGAAATGCTCAAGAAAGCACTGGGTTCGCTGGAGAGAAGCTCGGATGATGGTGTTCGACACAGCCATCAAACCATCGGTGTATTTGGCGAACGCGGCGCTGGCAAAACTAGTTTCATCCTCCAAGCGATAACCCCGGAAACCCCGGAAACCCAGGAAGGGCAAGAAACTTTGGACAAGTGCGCGATCATTGGCCCCATCGATCCCACTATCCTGGAACACGGAGAGCAATTGCTCCCGCATATTATCGTTTCTATTCTGGAAAATAATGAAAGCGTGAAAACATCCATTCGGGATTTCCCTGAGGGTGAGTTGGCCAAGGCATATCTCGAATGCGTCAAGCAGTTGCGTGTGCTTTCCGATCAATGGACCGAAACGGTTGGCAAGGATCTGATGAGCGATCCGGAGACCTTCGGTTATGAGCTGTTGGAAGAAATGCATTCGGCCCGGCATTTGCGCAAATCCTTCCGAGAGTTTTGTCGGCAAGCGCTAGAAAAGGAAGGAAAAGCCATGTTCCTCGTGTTGATTGATGATGTGGACATGGCCTTTGACCAAGGCTGGCCAGTGCTGGAGACGGTGCGAAAATATCTGGATTTCCCCCAGATGCTGCCCATCATCCTTGGAGATTTCTCTCTTTATATGCTTCTGGTCAAACAGCAACACCAAAAAAAGCTCGGCGCCATCCGGCAAGTGGAAGAATCTTCTGTTGATGATGGGGTGGCCAAGCTCGCCGACCAGTACCTGCTCAAAGTTCTTCCGCCCCACCATCGAATCGAATTGGTATGCAAATCACCATATGATCCCAATGCCCCGATTTATTACCTGGACAAAGAAGATGACGACAGGGAATTCAAGGAATTCTTCCAAAAAGCTCTGCAGGATCTCCTTTCGGCAAACGGCGAATCACTGGAGTCACCTTTCAAGTATCTTCCCCCCGCCAATGTGCGGCGGCTGTCAACATTTGCGCGCACTCTCGAAGAGTGCCGGGAAACTCTCCATAAACAAATGTCCCATGATGCGCGCTATGATTCCCTGGCAAGAATCTGCCATGTATTTGATGAGAGTCTGAACAGGTACGGGCTTGAGGTTGTCGACATTTTGAAAATCAGCGAAGACCCTGTCCGTGAGCTGAGCCGGTTGCTTCCCCAACTTTTCCAGTCGGAAAATTTCGATTTCTGGAAATTCTCCTCCTGCCGCGCTGACGATCACTGGGGTGAAGTCAAGCTGCTTATTCGTCTGGCTGTGGATGTTGCATTTGCCAATGAGGAGAACGCCGCGCGAAAAGTCGGAATGCTTCTGGCATTGCTTGTTCGCATGGGATGGCTTGGCCAAGATTATGTTGAGCTTCGCAGTGAGTTCTCGAAAATCACAGAGTTTCAAGATGAAGGCTTGTTCATAGGTTACCTTGGTCTTAACAACGACCCGAGCACCACCCAATTGGCATTGAAAATGTTGGCCATTGAGTCTGCCAGAGCCCCTGCTGGCCAGCACGGCCTCAAACAAAAATCAAAGAGTCATATATATTATCAAACAGAATCATATAAGCTAGATGATGAACTGGGAAAACCTTCAGTCGCGCTCTTGTATGCCAATGTCCGAAAGAAAACAAATGGCTACCGAATCTTATCCCCTATTCTGGCTTTGGCCCGTATCTCGGATGCACTTTTATTGGATGAGAACGAAAGGTTGGACACAGTGATGGAAAGAACTGTCTCCATTCCTATATTTGGTCCATTGGAAGACCCGAAGCACAATGAGGAGAAACAGCAGACACCAGATGAAACTTATAAGGCGTACAAAGGCCTTACAGAAAAACTTGACGAAGTCGAATGGAAAGCCGAAGCCCCCAAACAAGGAGATTGGTACGGTGATATTGTTCACGCCTCCAGTCATTTGATGCGGCGATTCAGTTCTTGGATCGATAGTACCGGCATTGGCACAAAATCCAAAAACCCGGCGGACGCTTGGAGCGTTGTGGATGCGTTCTTCGAGCGACTGACGGATGAATCCGATAAGAATGGCGAACATAATGTCCTGTATGCGATCGGGAAAAATATTTCCAAAGAGATCCTAGATGATGAAGAACTTAAGAACATCAAGCATAAACCGTCCCAAAATAGCCAAAACAAGAGCCCTGGTAAGCAAGATTGAGACTGACCATGTCTTTGCATGTTGAAAAGGCCTTGCGATGGCTGGCTCCGGATCTTGACTGGCGCGCCTGGCAGGGCGTTGAAGGGAAGGAGATCCCTCAATCGGGCGGTGCGGTAATGATGCCGAAAAAACACAATGATTCCGCCCGTATCCCTCTTGTGGCACCGGAGATCGATGACGCAACAGGGCAACTGGTCTTGGGAAAGGATGATCATCTCAAGTGGCTAAACGCATTGGGTTTCCTATCCCACCATTTCCTGACATGGGGACGATCCGGGCTTTCTTTGCGTGACGAGCCTGAAGTGGTGCTGGAGGCCCAGCGGATTTTGGGCTCAATTCCATTTGAGCCAATGATGGCCTTTGCCTGGATTGTCGATATCGACCGGCTTGCAAACCATGGGCGCGAAAAAAAGAATTATCGAATATGGCTGCGTGGATTACCCCAACAGGAGTTGAACCGGCTTTTCCATCGCGAGCCGTTAATTCCAACGCCCCAATGGCCTGAATTGACCAGAATTAAGCGGCAAGGGCTGACCGAGCCGCATCGTCATCTAAATGGCAGTGGCTTGTTGCCGACTTACTGGTTGGATATTTTGCGTTATGGGCAAACCATATTGCGAAAGAACAAGGAGTTTTCGCTTGCGGAATTGGTGGCGGCACTTCGCTGGCTGCGGCGGGCACTGCAGTTCCGGCTGAGAAATACATCATGGGTTTGGGGAGAACTGCCCGAAGGAAAATTCGACTGTACAGCTTTCTGGAAAGGGCTTTTCCGTAAAAGGACTCTGGGATTCTGGCCTGGAGGCCAAGCGCTTCCGGTCGATCCTGATGTTCAATGGAAAGAGGCTAGAGGAACGAAACGAGACGCCGATTTGATTTTGGAGCGCGTTTTCTTGTGCCGTCTTTTTGACGCAGCGGTTCGTCATCCCGAAGACACGTGGCTACATCGTTATGCCCATGCTTATCTAGCTTGGCAGACCTTGCTTTGGCGCAAGCTTGTGCAAGCGCGCAATGACGAAGTCGGATTTGATCGATTCAACCGCAAGCATGGCAATGAACTTCGATATGCTGGGGCTAATCACATTGTGCGCCGGATGGTGCAGGCCCAGCGCACAGGACATGTTCGTAAGGCATCCTGGCGCATGACGGCCAAGGATTTGTTCCCGAAGGCACGAGCCATGGATCTTCTAGAAAATGCGGATCATTACAGGAGCAGCCCCATTCCTCGCGGCAGAGTTTCCGTGGCCAATTACGACGCGAATGCACACAAACTTATCTGTCACTGGATTCGCAAATCTACCTTTCAGGAACGTGAGCAAGCGCGCAGAAAGGATTTGCAAAAGTTCCGACTATTTTTAAACAGTCGACACGCTTGGCGTCTGGAAGGAATCGATATTGCAAACTCCGAATTCAATGGCTGGAGCGCGGAGTTTGCACCCATGTTCCAGCGTATTCGACGCAAGCTTCTGTTTGATGGTGGAGAGATTCCGAGGCTGCACAAGCGCCCTAGCAATCTCATTTTTATGCCGCATGCTGGTGAGGATTTCCACCATATTCTTTCCGGCATGCGAGCCATGGATGAAACATGCCGATTTTTGGAGCTAAAACCAGGCGACCGTTTGGGTCATGGGCTAGCCATGGGACTCGATCCAACGCTCTGGCTGAATCGGGTAGGACGGGAGTTGGCAATATCACGCGGTGAATGGCTGGACGATCTTGTCTGGTTTCGTCGGGAGTTGCTGAAGCTTCCCGACTTTTCGCATATTATCCATCAAATCGAGGAAGAGGCGCTGCGATTGGCGGATGAAATTTATGGCCATGAAGACCAACGCGTTACCATGCGCGACCTGGAGCATGGGCATGAATTGCGTCGTTATCCTGTGCAACTGGCAACCGCCATGCCGGATAATCTCCCCTTGCCCAATATCGGACTGGGCTTCCTGCAAGAACCGGAGCCCGAATGGGGGCATTCCTTGGCGCGAAGAATATGGCGAATCGATGTCTCGGCAATGAAGCGTGTTAGGAGGCATAACTCTGAAGCTCACCATATCCCCCTATTTAAAGGGATCGATAAACGTAATGAGATTATTCGCGCATTTACCCCGAAGGAATGGGATGAGGCCATTCGCGCCGTGCAGAATCGCTGGATGGCGGAGTTCGCAGCAAAGGGCTGCGTGATCGAAGCTAATCCAACCAGCAATTTGTGTATTAGTGTGATGCATGAAATGGAGGAACACCCCATCTTTCGATGGGCACCGATCGGAAAAGATCCAGAGTCACGAGTGGTTATCGGTTCCGATGACCCGGGAGTGATTGCAACCGAAATAGCATTTGAATTCGCTGTGCTAATCGCTGTTGCAAAACGACGTGGTAACTCGTTTTGCGAAATTGAACAATGGGTGGACTGGCTCCATAGAAATTCCAATGAATTAAGTTACTTGGAAGACTAGCGGACCTCATGCTGCAGGCATTCTTGGAATCCATCCATATTAGCTTCTTTTGAACAGAAAGCTCACAATTATCGCTATACATCCAAAGAGCCACCAAACAAAATATGTAAGATTTCTGAGATCATCCAAAGAAAAAATCAATCGGTGAGGTATTCCACATCCAGGCAGGTGGCCATGGCCGCCTGCTCGATGACCTCCCTGCTGTAGGCGAAGCCTGCGCCGACGAGCGCGCCCTCGATATAGCAGGCGTCACCGACCACCCGCACGGTCACGCGCCCGCCCTGCTGGGCGTGGTAGAAATCCGCAATCGCCATCTCGAGCATGGCTAACGCACGACCGCCCGGCG
>JALSZZ010000045.1 GCA_027075825.1 Mariprofundaceae bacterium
GGTTCAAGGTAAGCCCATATGCGTAAACCCCCTGAACTGGCGAATGGATCAGCAGATGGTTCCCAGGGAACATCACCTGGGTGGTGTACCGGATTCATTCGATAATATCTTGCCGCATCTGGTTGGCGCCCGGTGCAAGGAAGGAATGCTTAATATCGCGCCAATACCACAAGGCTTTGCACACGAAGGAAAAGATTATCACGAATCGGACATTAACCTGTTCTACATGGATATTCGCCATAATGCGCAAATCCGTTTGCGGAAATTTCATCAGCAACATCTCAATGAATAACATGTCTTGATTCGAAAACTCGTGGTCGCACCCACCACCCCGTCATGATCGCCGCTCTTGCCCGGTGTGATCAAGGCACAGATTCTGCCTATGTGTAGATTACCACCAGGAATGGTGCGCGGTACAGGATTCGAACCTGTGGCCTTCGGCTTCGGAGGCCGACGCTCTATCCAACTGAGCTAACCGCGCTCGTACACACCATGCCGCTGTGTACTGCTAAATGAACGTAATTTTCTAACCAACGCTCTATCCAGCTAAGCCAGAGGTGCCCGAGAAAAAGAAAGCCACCCTGGCGGATGGCTGGCATCTGGTGGAGGCGGCGGGATTCGAACCCGCGTCCGGAAACCATCAGCCTGCAGTTCTACATGCTTAGTCCGCTCGAACAGCACTTCCGGATAACAGAACGGACAAAGCAGTCCGGAAGTCGTCTCGTAACGTTTAATTCCTGCACCACGATCCCCCGGTGACAGAAACGATCCCATCTTGATGGCCCCGGTAGTCCAGGCGATGGGCAACCTGAACAGCGGGGTCACTTACGCTGCGTAAGCGAGTTCTACGTCGTCGTTAGCAATTAATGCTAGTGGTCTGGATAACGGAAGAACCATCCCGGCATGCCCCACAGGGTTCAGCATCTCCGTCGAGACCAGTCGCCCCCGTGATCACGAAACAGGCGTAGTCCTGTCACCGTGTCAGCGGCGCGCATTCTAGTTGGTGCACATGAAAATAGCAATCCTCCCATGTCGGCAACTCCTCCCGCTAACAGCGCAAAGTTTTGGAGAGAGACACTCCCTCTGTGTTCAGGCACAATCTGGCTGTGCAACATCATCAAAGAGTCACATCATAACAATTCAGCTTTTTCGCAGAAACACACCAGACCAGGAACAACACTCTCACACGCACCGGGATTCATGAACTGTCAGGCACCAGCACCGGTATAGTGGCCCGTTCATATTGTAGCGGGCGATAAGGGCCACGCAGCAGATCGGCGACCGATCAGATAAAAATGGCCAAATACTGAAAATCAGCGGCCGCGTTCATGAGTTTTCCCGCTTCATGTAAAACATGCGTATCATAATCACTGCGCGCCCTGTGATCGTCGTTTTATGTCATACAGAGCGAAGATGGATGTCATCAACCCGGTGCCCGTTACACACCACTTTCAGCGATAGCGCCATCTGCTGTTGATGCTGAGGATACCAGACTGACATTTTCAGCATTATTGCCTCTGTGGGTGCGGTAGCAACTGAAGCTTACCCGATCCCCGGGCCTGAGCGCATCAATATATTCCTCTTTGACTTTGCTGATATGGAAGAAAATATTTTCATCGCCTTCATCCGGGGCAATAAAGCCGTAATTATCATGGAGGTTGATGATTTCGCCATATTGGATCGGTGTCGGCTGATTTTCTACCATGCCGGCTACGGTGCGTGCCATGGCCAGCGTTTTTTCATGATCATCGTAATTTAATTCAATTTCCGGGATGTCTTCGAGCATTTCCACCAGTTTACGGTAACCATGGTGGCGGTGACTGAACTGTGCATCGCGGTGTTTGAGTTCCACACCCAGCGTGGCCAGATTGACCCAGCGCCCCTGATAGGCGTATTGTTCCAGCGATTTCAGGGTTTGCAGCACGATTTCCTGATCATCGCTTAAATCACGCGGTGCCTGTTGTTCATTCTCCTTGCCTGATTTGTGGTAGGGAATCACATCATCAGCCAGTCGGGTAAGGTCGCGGGATAAGGTGTCGGGCAGTGCAAGAATAATGATGCGGGTGCCCATGGCCTTTAATTCAGCCAGCAGGGGGATATAGTCGCGATCACCTGAGGCGAGAATAATGGTATCCAGTCGGGGGTTTTGAAAAAACAGTTTCATCGCCGATACCGTGAGATAGCAGTCAAGGCTGCTTTTACCATCCTGAGATAAAGGGACAAACACGGGCTGGATGCCGTTGCGTTGTATTTCCGGTAACTCGCTGGAGAAGTTCAGCCAGTCGCCAAAGGCCTGAATGGACAACAGGCGATTGCAGTAGGCGCTGCAACTTTCGATGATTTTTCCCCAGTCCGGGGTTTCGGCATAATTATTCAGTGATGAATAATGAATATTTTCAACGTCAATAAAGACGGCGGCTCCACTACGATCAGACATGATTCTTCCATTTTTGTTTATTTTTCAGGCTGTTTTCTGGCAGTGCAGAGATCAGCGAATTTTTTTATCGTCATGAGGAATAACTTCAACGTCAATAATGCCATCATGCTGACGCGAACGCATGACAGGCGACACCACGAAGCGTAAAATCAGTAAGTGGCGCACGGCGGGTATCAGCAGCAAAAAGCCAAGCGCATCGGTAATGAACCCCGGCGTAAATAACAGCAAGCCAGCGATACCAAGCATCAGACCATGCAACACATGCTCTGCAGGCAAACCGCCGCTGGCCAGTTCCCGTTGTGCCGACAGCAGCGTCATCAGACCCTGCAAACGGATCAACAGGCCACCCAGCAGGGCGGTAAACACGCACAGTAAAATGGTCGCGATACCACCAATGCCGCGTCCTACTTCGATGAGGACGTATAACTCAATCAGCGGAACAATAACAAACAGCAGTAATAACAGACGAAACATCATCAGCTTTGCATCAGTTGTTGTTTCAGATGCTGCGCTGTGCGCTGGGCGCGTGCATTGATGAATTTTTGCAAATTGCTGTGAACAGCCGGGCTGGCCTCGGCAATAATCTTCAGTGTGTTTGCATTAAGAACCAGGGAGTCCAGCGCCTCGGATGTCATTGCTGAATAGGCCAGTTTACCATCACGACTGGCCAGTTCGCCGATCATATCGTTGTCGCGGCGTATTTCGAGCAATGTTTCCTCGCCGTTGCGTCCGGGCAGGGAAACCTCGACTTCACCGGAAAGAATCAGGTGCACGCCTGAAGGTTTGTCGCCACGCGAAAACACCTGGCTGGAGGCGGGCAAATAATGAACTTTCAGCGCTTTGGCCAGTTGTTCGCGAACGTGGGGTTCCATCGCCAGGAAAACCGGATGGGTGGAAAAAAAGCTGTCCAGCAAGCGACTTGAAAGTAACTGAGTGAGGCGGTTGCGAAAGTTTGCATCAGCTTCGATCACCCGCTGCACGGCTGACGCAGAGACGCGCACAATATCGCTGGGTTCATTGGCAAATACCGAGGTATAACGAAATTTCTTGCGCAAAATACCAAACTCACCGTATAGATCACCACTGTGAATCTGCGCCAGAATCTTCACCCCCTTGCTGCTTCGCCGGGTAATGGATACACTGCCCTTGCGAATAAAATGCAAATCATAGGAGGCGCTGCCTTCGTGCAGCACTTCAACACCCCTGGACACATGCATCTGGCGACTGGATGAATTCAGAATCCGCATGTTCACTGTCGAAAGACCATTCAGAATAGGGAACCTGACCTCATCCAGCAATGGTCCCCGATCCGAGCCTATATGGATGCCCGAAATATCCAAAAAATCATCACTCATACTTCGACCTCCTGACGCTATATGCGTCGGTCATGTCCGCCGCTGATCACAGCAGCGGATCGGCAAGCGATGCCCTCTCCCCAGAAAACATCACAAAAATTCGCTGTTCATCAACGGCTGCAAGGCAGCAGGAAGGCGCACCCTGCCATCTTCCTGCCAGCCATTCTCCAGCAACGCTACCAGCGTGCGGCCAATCGCCAGCCCTGAGCCATTTAAGGTGGCCACTGGCCGTGGCTTGCCATCTTCGGCGCGGTAACGAATACCGGCTCGTCGTCCCTGAAACTGGGCGAATGACGAACATGATGAGATTTCGCGGTAGCATTGCTGTGAGGGAAGCCACACTTCCAGGTCAATTGTCCGGCAGGCAGAGAAACCAATATCACCAGCGCACAAATCGACCACCCGGTAAGGAAGCTCCAGCGCCTGCAGTACCGCTTCAGCATGTTGCAATAATTGTTCAAGCTGTGCCAGCGCCTGCTCCGGGCGGGTCAGCCAGACCAGCTCCACCTTGTCGAACTGATGCTGACGAATCATGCCTCGCGTGTCGCGCCCGGCGGAGCCAGCCTCGCGACGAAAACAAGGGGTGTAACCACAATGGCGAATGGGTAGTTGTGATGCATCAAGAATCTGATCCTGATACAGATTGGTAATCGGTACTTCTGCCGTCGGGATCAGGTAGGCATCCTCACCTTCCAGACGATACAAATCGTCAGCAAACTTGGGTAACTGCCCGGTGCCAGTCAGGGTTTTGCTATTGGCAATCGCTGGCACCCAGACTTCTTCATAGCCATGCTGATCAACGTGCATATTCAGCATGAATTGCATCAGAGCGCGTTCCAGACGCGCGCCGCGCCCGCGCAGCACGGAAAAACGGCTGCCTGCCAGTCTGGCAGCGGATTCAAAGTCGAGAATGCCCATCTGTTCGCCGATTTCCCAATGTGGTGGTGTCACATCAGGGCGAGGTATTCCCCGGCGACAGCGTTCGACATTGGCCGACTCATCCACCCCATCCGGCGTGCTTTCATCAGGCGGATTAGGGATTTCCAGCAAAGCGCGGGAAAAGGCTTCTTCAGCTTCGCGGGCTTCAGTATCCAGTGCCCTGACGCGGGCTGCCACTTCTTTCATGCGTGCCATTTCTGCCGTGGCATCCTCACCGGCAGCCTTTTTCTGGCCAATAAGGCGCGATACCTGATTGCGTTCAGCCTGCAATGCTTCCAACTCGCTTTTAAGCGCACGTTGTCGCTGATCCAGCAAACCTGCCTGCACCCATGGAGAATCGTTATTCAGCCAGGCCGGGCCTCTGCGTGCCAGTGCGGCAGCCATGGTCTCATGAGCTATACGAAATTCGCGGCGATCAATCATCTGTCAACCTCATGATCAGCTTCCGCATCATCCTGTTTTTCCAGCACGCGAACGGCACCAATCACCGTTTCATCATCGTTGCAGCGGATCAGGGTGACACCCCGGGTGTTGCGTCCGATCACTGATACCCCATCCATACGGATACGTACCAGTCGTCCGCTGTCTGTCATCATCATCACCTGATCATCATCGAGCACCTGTAGCGCGCTGATCATGGTGCCGTTACGTCCGCCGGTCTTCAGGGTAAACACGCCCTGACCGCCGCGTTTCTGGCGATTATATTCGGATACCGCTGTCCGTTTGCCAAAGCCCTTTTCAGAAACAACCAGCAATGAGGCGCGCTCAGCCACCAGACTGAGTGAAATGACATGGTCACCTTCGGGTAACCGCATGCCCGTCACGCCTCGCGTGGCACGTCCGGTTGGTCGCACATCGCCTTCGGAGAAACGAATGGTTTTGCCACCGGAAGAAGCCAGCATAACATCCTGTTCACCGTCTGAAATAACCGCGCCGATCAGTTCATCACCCTCATCAAGGTTGATGGCGTGAATACCATTGTTGCGGATATTGGCATAAGCGGACAAGGCGCTTTTCTTCACCACGCCACAGCGCGTTGCCATAATGATGAAATGTTCCTCATCAAAGGTTCGCACCGCCAGCGTGTTGGAGATTTTCTCGCCTTTTTCCACCGGCAACAGGTTGACCAGGGCTTTGCCCCGGGCGGCACGCCCGGCTTGCGGGATTTCATACACCTTCTTGCGGAAGACACGACCCCGATCGGAGAAAAACAGCAAATAATCGTGCGTTGAGGCCACCATTAGCTGCGCTACCACATCCTCATCCTTGGTGACCATGGCGGTTTTGCCTTTGCCGCCACGGCGCTGGGCGCGATATAATGAAGCGGCATTGCGTTTGATATAGCCTTCATTGGAAATGGTAATCACCATATCCTCTTCAGTAATCATATCCTCAACTGAAATCTCGGCAGTTTCATCAACGATTTCCGTGCGACGTGCTTCGCCAAACTGCTCGTTAATGGCTTCCAGTTCTTCAACAATCACATCCATCAGCAATGCCTCATCGGCGAGAATGGCTTTAAGTTCGGCAATCGTTGCCATGACCTGATCATATTCGCTCTGAATTTTGTTTCGCTCCAGGCCGGTCAGGCGTTGCAGCCGCATATCCAGAATCGCCTGTGCCTGACGCTCGGACAGTGAAAAATCAGCCATCAGACCGGCTCGCGCCTCAATCGCCGTCTGACTACCGCGAATCAGCGCAATCACTTCATCAATCCGGTCAAGGGCCAGCAACAGACCTTGCAGGATATGTGCCCGCGCCTCGGACTTGTCCAGTTCAAACAAACAACGGCGGGTCACCACCTGACGACGATGATCAATAAAGTGCAACAACAACTCACGCACACCACACAGGCGTGGCTGACCATCCAGCAAGGCCAGATAATTACAGCCGAAGTTGCATTGTAGTTGCGTATGCTTGTAGAGGCTATTCAGCACCACTTCGGGGATTTCATTGCGCTTTAATTCAATAACAATGCGCATGCCATCGCGATCAGATTCGTCGCGCAGATCAGAAATGCCTTCGAGTTTCTTGTCGCGCACCAGACCGGCAATATTCTCGATCAGCCGTGCCTTGTTGACCTGATAGGGCAGTTCGTTGACAATCAATGCCGTGCGTTTGGTTCTGGGGTGAATTTCCACCACTGCCCGGGCACGCATGGTCACAGAACCCCGCCCTGTGGAAAAAGCATTACGCATGCCCTGACGACCATAAATAAAACCACCCGTCGGAAAATCCGGGCCAGGCATGATTTCCATCAGCGCTGTGTCACTGATCTCCGGGGTGCGGATCAGGGCAATGGTGGCTTTGATCGTTTCGGCAAGATTATGGGTGGGAATATTGGTGGCCATACCCACAGCAATGCCCTGTGAACCATTGACCAGCAGGTTAGGATATTTGGCAGGAAGGACTTTTGGTTCTTTTAATGAGCCATCGTAGTTTTCACCAAAGTCCACAGTGTTTTTGTCAATGTCGGCCAGCAAGGCTGCTGCCAGCCTGCTCATGCGGGCCTCAGTGTAACGCATGGCGGCCGGTGAATCGCCATCGACCGAGCCAAAGTTGCCCTGACCATCTACCAGCACATGACGCATGCTCCACGGCTGGGCCATACGCACCAGTGCATCATACACCGCTGAATCGCCATGAGGGTGGTATTTACCAATCACATCACCGACAACGCGCGCAGACTTCTTGAAAGGCTTGTCATGCGTTGAACCAAGATCCTGCATGGCATAGAGAATGCGTCGGTGGACAGGTTTAAGTCCATCTCTGGCATCTGGCAAAGCGCGCCCGATAATCACGCTCATGGCGTAATCCAGGTAGGAGCGCTTCATCTCCTCTTCGACCAGCACCGGAATGGCCGGATTCAGATTTTCATCCATATGTTCTCCACAACATCCAATACATGTATTCGCCTGTCTGTTCTTTCAGCTTGCACACTTCCGCTTGTCAGCGAACGGGCGATGACTTTTATCACCTTGCGGGCAGGCATCAGCCATCAAAGCGATAATTGGGGGCTTCTTCGGTGATGGTCACATCATGCACATGCGATTCATGCAGTCCGGCCCCGGTGATGCGTACAAATTTTGCCCGCTCATGCAGACTGGCCACAGACTCAGCACCGACATAGCCCATGGCCGCACGCAGGCCACCGAGCAGTTGATGCAGAATATCTGCCAGCGCGCCCTTATACGGTACGCGGCCTTCAATACCCTCAGGTACCAGTTTCATGGCTTCTTCGACATCACCCTGAAAATACCTGTCTTTACTGCCTTTTTTCATGGCTCCGACAGAACCCATGCCGCGATATGCCTTGAATGAGCGGCCCTGATAAAGAATTTTCTTCCCTGGCGCTTCATCCGTGCCGGCAAACATGGAGCCAAACATCGCCACCGAGGCTCCTGCTGCCATGGCCTTGGCAAAATCGCCTGAGAACTTGATGCCGCCGTCTGCAATAATGGGCACACCCGCTCCATGAGCAGCATCAGCACAGCGCATGATTGCCGTCAGTTGCGGCACGCCCACACCGGCCACAATGCGTGTGGTGCAAATCGAACCCGGGCCAATGCCCACCTTGACCGCATCCGCCCCTGCTTCGATCAGGTCCCGCGTCGCTTCAGGCGTGGCAATATTGCCACCAATGATTTGCACATCATCGCCATATTGTTGTTTGATCTGGCGAACCTGATCAATCACCCCCTGAGAATGCCCATGTGCGGTATCCACGACAATCACATCAACGCCTTCATGCCGAAGTATCTCGAAACGCTCAAGTTCAGCCTCACCAACGCCGATCGCTGCTGCAGTCATCAAACGACCAAGGTGATCGCGTACCGCCCGCGGACTGGCGGATGCCTTCTCAATATCGCGCACGGTGATCATGCCATGCAGGCTGCCATCGGCATTCAGTACCGGCAGCTTCTCAATGCGATACTGGCGAAACAGGGCTTTGCACTGCTCCAGTGGCGTGCCGGGCGTAACCGTTACCAGCCGTTCATGCGATGTCATAATCTCGCTGACCGGTCGTGCAAGATCGCTTTCAAAGCGCATATCCCTGTTGGTCACAATACCACAAACGCTACCATTGGCATCGAGCACGGGAAAACCGGAAAAACCATTATCCCGCGCCAGTTGCTGCACTGCCCCCAGCGGCATATCGGCGCGCACGGTTAAAGGATCCACCACCATGCCAGCTTCATAACGTTTGACCTTGCGCACCTCGGCAGCCTGCTCTTGCGCTGTCAGGTTTTTATGGATAACCCCCATACCACCTTCCTGAGCCAGCACAATCGCCGTGCCTGATTCGGTGACAGTATCCATGGCGGCTGACAGCACAGGGATATTCAGCTTAATGCTGCGTGTCAGACGGGTGTCTGTATGCACGGCACGCGGCACCACACTGCTGGCCTGGGGAACCAGCAAGACATCGTCGAAGGTCAGTCCTTCATAAAGAATTCGCGCATCTTCCATGCATATCTCCATTATTTCAGCAGGTTTTGTCGGGGGAATGCCAGGAGCCTGTCGGACTTTGACAAATCTTCGCCCTGTCTTTGTTAAATAGCGCTGCTATTCTTGTTAAATGGCGCTGCTATTCGCTGCAAACAGTTCGTATATCTGGCTCAATTCCGCTATCTCCCGTGACGATTGCCAAAGTTCGGCAAGCTCCTGGGTGATCCCGGCAGTTCGATCCATACCGCTACCAGGGCATTAGCCGCCAATGCGTTCCATTTCCTCATCGGAAATATCGAAATTGGCATAAACATTCTGCACATCATCCAGATCTTCCAAACGCTCGATCAGCCGCAGCAGTTTTTCGGCATTCTCGCCTTCCACCTGCACGGTGTTTTCAGGCAGCCAGGTGATTTCCGCCATTGCTGTTGTAAAGCCGATCTGCTCCAGGGTTTCCTGCACGCCCACAAAATCAGCCGGTTCCGTCAACACCTCAATAGTCTGGCCATCTTCGCTTTCCACAATATCTTCCGCGCCAGCCTCCAGCGCAGCTTCCATCAGGGCATCGCTATCCAGTCCCGCCGTTTCATAAACCAACTGCCCTTTTTGCTGAAACATCCATGCCACACAGCCGGATTCGCCCATGCTGCCACCGCCTTTGTTGAAAGCGTAGCGTACATCCGAAACAGTACGGTTGCGGTTATCGGTCATGCAGTCAACCAGAATCGCTACGCCGCCCTGGCCATAGCCTTCATAGCGGATTTCTTCGATGTTCGCGCCCTCATCACCACCAGCGCCTCGCTGGATAGCGCGGTCAATATTATCCCTGGGCATATTCACACCCTTGGCAGCAGTGATGGCAGCGCGCAGGCGCGGGTTGGCATCAGGGTCTGCGCCGCCCATGCGTGCGGCCACCGTAATTTCACGGATATAGCGTGTAAAGATCTTGCCGCGTTTGGCATCGGCGGCTGCTTTTTTATGTTTGATACTGGACCATTTATTGTGGCCTGCCATATGTTTTATCTCCTTGCTTAAGGCAGTTGCTCAGCCTGTCTGTACAGAACGACAGCAGGCGGCAGAATCAACTGCTGCCGCCTGCAAGAAGTACCCGGAAGCAGGAAAAGCCTACTGTCACTATCCGGGTGGTCGCCCCGATCAGCCAATATGCTCGTTAATAAATTCGCTGAGTTTTGCCTTGTTCATACTGCCGACTTTGGTACCCTGAACATTGCCGCCGGAAAACAGCATCAGCGTCGGGATGCCGCGCACGCCATATTTACCCGGGGTTTCCGGGTTATCGTCAATATTGATTTTGGCAACTGTCAGTTCTTCACCATATTCAGCAGCGATCTCATCCAGCACCGGTGCAATTTGCTTGCACGGCCCGCACCAGGGTGCCCAAAAGTCCACCAGCACGGGAGAGTCGCTGTTCAGCACATCATTTTCAAAGCTGTCATCGCTTACATGAACAATATTTCCAGATGTCATTCTGATTCCCCTGTTAATGCGCACCAGTGACGATACGAGCCGCAGGCAGCACAGCAACCGCCCGGTATCCCACATGATCATCCTGTTACTGGCGCATTTCTTGCGTAATAAAGCGCGAAGGCTAAGGGGCTGGCTGAAAATAGAAAGGCATGCTGCCTCAGTTCGCATTCAGGCGCTGACTTGCAGCCATGTATTCAACGGTCTGAATATGTAGCGCCTGTATGGTTGTTATCTCCGCCACCATGCCTCATGGCAACTCCGCAATGCTTCTGTCGCCAGCTTAATCACGAGCGGCCCTGCCGTCAAGCTGTAATATGCAGGTATTCACGGCTATCATGTTGAATCCTGGCCCGCATACCGACCAGCCAGAAATGTCATGCGATTGCCTGAGAATCGAAAACGTTACGCCCTGATTCCTTCCCTTCAATCATTCGCAGGCTGTGCCAGCGTATGTTTTCCCCCTTGTTTTCCGTCATGTTCTGTCGTTATCATTGGCCCATGATGTTTTCTGCTGTTCCCGATTATCATATGCACACGCCGCGCTGTAATCATGCGACAGGCTCGATGCGTGATTATGCTGATGTTGCCATCCGGCACGGCCTGCGCGAAATCGGTATTTCCGATCACTCCCCCATGCCGGATGGTTTTGATGCGGAATGGCGCATGCAGTCCGATGAACTGGATAATTACTGGCAGGAGCTTGAAACAACCCGAAACTACGGAAAAGAACGCGGCCTGAAAGTGCGCCGCGCGCTGGAAATTGATTTTCGCAGCGATCAGCTTGCCTATACCCGCTCGCTGATTGCGCAATATCCGTGGGATTATGTGACAGGCTCTGTCCATTACCTGGGTGACTGGGGATTTGATAATCCCGATGCCCGGCAGGAATGGGAGCACTGGTCCCTGCAGGATGCCTGGGTGGCCTATTTTGACGCTGTTGCCGCCTCTGCCGAAAGTGGCCTGTTTGATATTATCGCGCACCCTGATCTGATGAAAAAACATGGTCACTGCCAACCGGATGATGCACAGGTGGAAGCGGCGGAAACACGCATGCTGACGGCGATCCGCGATGCTGGTTGCTGCCTGGAAATCAGTTCTGCCGGCCTGCGCAAGCCGGTGGCGGAAATTTACCCCCGGGCAGCCATGATTGAGCATGCGGCAGCCATGGGTATTCCCTTTGCCTATGGCTCTGATGCGCACGCCCCGCAAGATGTCGGCCACGCCATGCAGGATTGCCTGGCCTGCCTGCACCGTTGCGGCGTTCGTCACATTGCCTGCTTCGAACAACGGCAACGAACCATGATGGATTTTACCCGGTGACAGCGAGCAAAACCGTATTACTGACCGGTGCCAGCGGCGGCTTTGGCATGGCATTCGCGCAGGCACTGGAGCGGGAAGGTTACCGTTTATTATTACATGGCCGCAACACATCGCGTTTGCAACTTACCCTGGGCGTGCTGCAACACCCCGAACGCCACCGTCTGCTAAGTTGCGAATTATCAGCGCGCAAGGATGTGGATGCCTTGCTCGAAAGCATCGCGGATGAAGAGATTTTCGGACTGGTGAACAATGCAGGCTATGGTGTCTGGGGAGGCTTTGAGCAATGCGAGGGGATCGCTCAGGCAGATGTGTTGCGAACAGATCTGACAGCGCCTGTTATGATCGCCCATGCCTTGCTACCCCGCCTTAAGCGTGCCGGGGGCTTTATGATCAATGTGTCATCGCTGGCAGGTGAAGCACCGCTTCCTTATATGAGCACCTATGGCGCAGCCAAGGCCGGACTAACCTTCTGGAGTGAGGCATTGCGGGCTGAATTGCACGGTCAGTTGCGTGTTGTCACGCTTGCCCCGGGGCCTTCCCCAACAGGCTTTCGCAAGGTTTCCGGTGCGCCAATGGGCAAGGGAGGTTTTTTCAGCACGCCGATCACCACGATTGTCAACGCCGCCATGAACTGCCTGCATCGGGGAGGCGGCTATTGCGTACCCGGCTGGCGACATCGTTTGTTATGGCTGTTGATCAAAATCGTCCCGCGCTGGCTGGCGCTGCCCCTGATGGTGCGTTATCTCAGGCCCTGATATGCACGAACGCATTGTCAGCCTGGCGGCCATGAAAGCCGCCGACCGTTATACCATTGAACAACTGGGTGTTCCATCGCTGTTACTGATGTCACGAGCCGGTTATGCCGTGGCAGAAGCTGTGCTTTCCCTGTTGACGGTAGCGCCGGAACAGGCGCGTGTGGTGATCATCGCCGGTGGCGGCAACAATGGCGGCGATGGTCTGGTGGCAGCGTCGGTATTACTGGCACGCGGCGTGCATGTGCATGTCTGCCTGACCCGCCGCCATCTTTCTGACGATGCCGCTGCCTGCTGGCAAGCGCTACGGGCGCAACAGGCGCATCCGGCGCTGGTACTAAGTCAGACTACTGTCGATGAAGTGACCGACGAACTGAACAACTGCGATATGATCGTGGATGCACTGTTTGGCACGGGATTATCCCGCCCTGTGGATGGTGAGAACCGGCGCTGGATTCATGCCATCAATCACAGTCCGGCAAATGTGCTGGCGGTGGATATTGCTTCAGGTATCGAAGGCGACAGCGGCAAGCTGCTGGGCTGTGCGGTGCAGGCAAGCTGGACTTTACCTGTTGCCGCGTCACTGACAGGGCAATGGCAGGGTGAAGGAGCCAGATACGCGGGCATGATGTTGCCAGCAGCGGATATTGGCATTCCTGAACAGGCGTTTGCGGCTTCGGAGGCGGCTGAATGCTGGCTGCTCGATCGACACTGGTTGCGACAACATACGCCGCGCAACGATAACTTTGCCCACAAGGGAAGCTTCGGTCATCTGTGGCTGTTTGCGGGCAGCAAAGGTTTTACCGGCGCGCCTGAGCTGGCCGCCAGCGGCGCATCAGCGGCGCATGCAGGGCTGATCAGTCTGGTCTGCCCCGATGATGTGTACCCCACACTGGCTGCCAACGCCGAAGAGCATATGGTGCATCCTCAGTCTGCCCTGACGGACAACTGGCAGCAGGCAGACGCACTGCTGGCCGGGCCAGGCTGGGGGCAACAACAGCATGCGCTGCTGGAACAATTACTGGCCACGGCACAGCCCCTGCTGCTGGATGCCGATGCCCTGAACATATTAGCCGGTGACCCCCACCTGCAACAGCAATTACAGCAACGACAGGCAATCACGGTACTGACACCGCACCCGGGAGAAGCAGCACGCCTGCTGGCTGTCAGTCCAGCCGATATTCAGGCAGATCGCTTCGCGGCAGTGCGCACCTTGCAGGCGCGTTTTGACTGCGTGGTTATACTCAAGGGTCACGGCACGCTGATTGCTGATGGCAAACGGCTGTGCCTGTGTCCCTTTGGCTCATCACGCCTGGCGCGTGGTGGCTCCGGCGATGTGCTGGCCGGGGTGTGCGCGGCATTACTGGCTCGCGGCATGGCTGGCTGGCAGGCGGCGTGCCTGGCTGTGGGTTGGCATGCACTTGCCGGTGAACAAAACAACTGGTTCCGCATGGCCGGGCTGATTCGCAATATCGCCCGGCTTGTGCAGTCCATGGATGGAAATACCAACACGGGAGCCTGTCGGACTTTGACAAATCCACCGCGAAAGACCGGGTATTGACCGAATCTTCGCCCTGCCCTTGTTAAACAGCGCTGCTATTCGCTGCCAACAGGGTGCATATTTGGCTCAATCCCGCCATGTCTCGCGACGATTGCCAAAGCCCGACAGGCTCCTAGACTTCAGCGCACAGGAGTTATTATGATCATCCGAACAGCTATTCTTTGTTTGTTGTTGGGCGCAAGCCAGGCGATGGCCGACGATGTCGCTCCGCCACCAGCGCACAAAGCGCCACCGGCGAGCAGCCTGCACCATGCAGACGAAGTAACGACAGAAGACGAAGTCGATCTTCGCAAATCCCTGACCCCTGAGCATATCGACAAGGATGTGGAAATTCGCTCCTATATCCGCAAGCGCGACAAGGCGGAAATCACCGAGTATTCACGGCAGGGCCGGGTATATATGATCAAGGTTGACCCGGCTGGCGATGCTCCGCCCTATTATCTTTACGATGAAGATGGCGATGGCCATTTCCGCAAGCAATTACCAGGAAATTACAAACCACTCACGCCGCCCGCCTGGGAAGTGAAAAAATTCTGAGTCTTCCCCGGAGTAATCATGACTGAATGGCGCAAGCTGATCACCCCCGGCTGGCTGATGGCCTGCCTGCCACTGCTGTTTTTTCCCTTCATGATCAATGTGCGGGTATTCCCGTTCATTGCCCCCAATGAAGAACCGAAATGGGCCTTGCTGACTGCCTGCGGCTTACTGATGGCAATCACCTTTGGCTGGCGGCTGTGGCAGCGACGGCAATCCTGGCTCATATACTGGCACTGGTCGTGGCTGGCGCTTGGCGGCTTTTATTTGCTGCTGCTGATTGGCATCTGGATTGGCCCGAATACCACAGAAGGCATGATTCGTTTTGCTTTCTGGGTGGCCTCACTGGGCATCTGGTTATCGGTGATTTATGGTCGCCGTCATATTCCCGCCTACAGCGACATCATGTGTTGGCTGGTCAGCCTGGGTTCAGTGGTATTTTCCATTCGCTACTGGTATGGCTACGTACTGGATTATGGCAAACCCGGCTACAATATTTCGGTATTATTCTCGCCCATTGGTCATATCAACTTTACCGGTGATGTACTGGTCGTGCTGGTGCCTGCGATCGCCTGGATGCTGGCCTGGTATCGGCAACCCGTACTGCGCATTCTTAACTGGGTTTCATTGTTCAGCATGCTGACGATGCTGCTGGTAGCATCCAGTCGCGGTGCCGTGGGGGGACTGGCAGTAGCCTTGATGCTGACGGCGACGATTGCTTTGCGCCATTATCGGCTGGTGCTTGGTGCCAACTGGCGACATCGGGAACAATGGCTGCCTGTTGCCTTGCTGCTCAGTGCCTTGCTGGCCTCCATACTGACTTATTACAACCTGCCTTACCATTACCGCGACCTGGCCCGCGTTTCAGCTACACTGGAGTCAACGACTGAAATCAAGGCAGTTGAACTGACTCCCGGCGTACCCCAACCACCGCTGGCGGAGTTCTGGAATAGAATGCGTCCGGTACTGACCACGCGAACACCGATCTACGCTTCATCCACAGCCATGATTGCTGATGCGCCGTGGCTTGGCCAGGGCACGGGGAATTTTTTCACCGTTTATCCCAGATACAGCAATCACTTTCCTGATTTTCGCGATCCACTAAGCTCTGCCCGTACCTTCACCACCAACCCTCATAACGCCATCTTTCAGATTGCCACCCAGAATGGCGTGATTGCCCTGGTGCTGTTTGCGGCAGTCTTAATCCTGTTCTGGATTCGCCTGATGCGCAGCCTGTGGGCGGCATGGAATCCATGGCATGCCGCTGGTCTGGTCGGCATCACGGCAGCGCTGTTTGATGCCATGTTTAATCACGTATTTTTTAATCCGGCCAGCATGTTTGTCTTCGCCATGTTTGGTGGCCTGTGGTGGGCCAGCCTGAGGCCTTTGCCTGCCCGTCCGCTATTGAGCCTGCCAGCAGCATGGTCACGGCCGCTGGCCATTACCGTTGTAATCATCGCCCTGCTATTAAGTATCTGGCCATTTCGTTGGGTCATCTCTGAATACTACGCCGGTTATGGTATGGCGTATATGCGCTATCCGATGAAGGCCGCAGAAATGAACCAGAAAGCCTACGAATGGGACAAGGATAATTTCCGCGCTGTCTTTGGTGTGGCGCAAGCTGCTTATCAACAGCGTCGTTTTGATGATTGCATCCGCTATTTGCAGCATTTTGAGGCCATTTATCCTTATAATGCACCGGCGCTGAATATGCTGGCGGCAGCTTATATGGTGACTGGCCGTTATGCACAGGCCAAGGCTGCGCTCGATCGCACCCTGGCCATCTTGCCGGACTTTGATATGGCACTGCAAAACAGGCAACGTGTTGAAGCCATGATGCAGCAGCAGCGTCTGAAGCGTCAGGCGAGTCAGCAGCGAGCGCCTGCTGGCATTGCCCGACCCGGATAACATCCGTGCGCAGCGCTGTGATTCTCGCTGCCGGACTCGGCAGCCGCCTGAAATGGCTGACCCAACAGCAGCCCAAGGCCCTGATGCCAGTGGCTGGCACACCGGCGATCATTCGCGTGATCCGGCGGCTGGTGGCAGCAGGCATCGGGGATATTGCGATCAATCTTCATCACCATGCTGACAGCATTCGTGAGGCCCTGGGCAATGGCCAGCGCTGGGGCGTGCGCCTGCATTACAGTTACGAACCATCATTGCTGGATTCCGGTGGCGGTTTGCGTCAGGCCATGACGCTGTTGCCTGATATCGGTGACTATATGCTGCTGCATAATGCCGATATTATCGCTGATGCGGATTTCTCAGCCCTGCATCGCTGCGCACAAGGCAGCGACTGCGCGCTAATGATGGTGGATAATCCCGCCCATCACCCACAGGGTGATTTTATCCTGCACAGACAGCGCATTCACACCGAAAGGCCGGGACGGCGTTTAACGTTTGGCGGGGTTTCCTGCTGGCGAATATCCACCTTACAGCGCTGGCCTGCCGGTCAGTCGTTTCCATTAACGGCCTGTATCCGTCAGGCGATACAGGCGCATGCTTGTCACGGCTGCTATCATCAGGGTTACTGGTTCGATATTGGCCGCGCCGTGGATTTATTCCGGGCTTCGCATTTTTTAACTTCCAGGAGCAATCATGCCAGCTGATTACACTATTGCGTGTCAGGCTCGCGCCCATCAAAACCAGCTTACCAAACCACAGGGCGCACTGGGTCGGCTTGAGGAACTTGCCTGCTGGTTTGCCGCCCGCCAGGAAAAGGTTATCCCCGATCAGCTACAACCCGGTATTTGCGTGTTTGCCGGTGATCATGGCGTTGTCGCGGAAGGCGTTTCTGCGTTTCCTTCGGTGGTGACCATGGAAATGCTAAAGAACTTCACGGCTGGCGGTGCCGCCATCAGTGTGCTGGCACGGCAGCATCATGCATGCCTACGCGTTGTCGATATTGGCGTTGCCGGCGATAGCAGCGGCATTACCGGTGTTGTGCAGGCCAAAGTTCGTCCCGGCACAGGCAATTTACGGCATGAAGCAGCCATGAGTCATCAGGAATACCAGCAAGCGCTGGCTGCCGGACGACAGCAGACCCGCGAATTGCAACAGCAGGGTGCCAATGTGTTGATCGCCGGTGATATGGGCATCGGTAATACCACGGCCAGTGCCTGCCTGATCTGCGCGCTGACCAGCTTGCCTGTGGAATACGTTGTGGGTTACGGCACAGGCATTGACGAACTGGCGCATGCCCGCAAGCTGGAAGTGGTCGCCAGCGCGCTGGAGCGCGTCCGCACCGTGCCGGAACAGCACTGGCCTGCCGAACTGGGTGGACTGGAAATTGCTGCCATGGCAGGTTTTTATCTACAGGCTGCGGAAGATGGCATTCCTGTGATTCTTGATGGTTTTATTGCAGCGGCAGCAGCGCTGGTGGCACGTTACGAAAATGCAGCAGTCAGCGACATGATGCTGGCTTCCCATGTTTCGCAGGAACTGGGCCATCGCGCTGCCCTGCAAACCCTTGGGCTGGAACCGTTGTTTGATCTTGGCATGCGCCTGGGTGAAGGCACAGGGGCAGCACTGGCCCTGCCGCTGCTGCAATCCGCGCTGGCTCTGCATCGTGAAATGGCAACATTCGCTGATGCCGAGGTTTCAGAGCGTATGGATGACTGAAGCCGTTATTGTTGACCTGCTGCGACATGGCGAAGTTGCCGCAGAAGGCTGGGCTTTTCGTGGTCGCACGGATGTGGCATTAAGCGAACAGGGCTGGCAGCAGATGCAAAGCATCAGCCAGGCTCTGCAACAGGAAGAGATCGCGATGGCGCAGGTAGCCAGTTCACCGCTACAGCGTTGCCGCTTGTTTGCCCGGCAGACTGCCGATGCTTTTGCGTGCCCGCTTCAGGTGTTGACGGATATGCGGGAAATGGATTTTGGCCATTGGGAAGGCCAGTCATTTGAGCGCATCCAGCAACAAGACAGCGCCTTATTGCAACGCTTCTGGCATAATCCGGTGGGTGTGCAGCCACCGGCAGGCGAATGCTTTGACGATTTCGCCCGGCGCGTCATCGCCTGCTGGCATGAGTGGCTGTGCGATGACAGTGGCGAACACCGGCTGCTCGTTGCGCATGGCGGCGTATTGCGCGTACTGCTGGCGCATCTGCTGCGCATGCCCATGGATGCCTTATGGCGATTTCACCTGCCTTATGCCGCCTGGTGCCGGGTATCGTTGCTGCAAGGCGCCGAGCCTCGCCTGATGTTTATCAATCGCCTCGCCTGATTCATGATTTTATCCTGAATGCACTGCCGACGCTGCTGTCGTAAAGTGCTTCTGTCACATCCTGATAGCGTGCCAGAATCGCAGTCCGGCGTTGTTTCAGGGTTGGCGTCAGCAAGCTGTCTTCAACCGTCCAGGGGCTATCCAGCAAGACCACGCGGCGAATTTTGGCATAGCCGGGAAACTCCCGCGTCGCCTGCTGCGCCCGTTTCAGCATGTATTGCAGCAGCGGCGGGTGTTGCAGAATATCCACTGCTTCGGGGTACTGCTGCTGCCAGCGACGAATCGCCTCAGGAGTAACGACGAGCAGTGCTGCCAGCCATGGTTTACCC
>JALSZZ010000046.1 GCA_027075825.1 Mariprofundaceae bacterium
GTCAGACTCTCCGGCCACAGATCCTGCACCCAGAACATCATCGGAATCTTCCGCCACCAGCGCACCATCGCCGCCGGAATGCCGACAGTGAAGGGTGAAGGTTCATAGGTGAAAATGACATCATAGTCTTCCCGGCACCATACAGGAGCCAGCACACAGGCAGAGACAACAAAGCTCAGATAATTGAGCGCCAGTTGCCAGCCCTTGCCTGCATAGCGGCGCAGCGTCGGCACACGCACAATACGCACGCCCAGCCAGCCCTGCGAGCCGACAGAGCGGTAGCCATACCCCGGCATCCATTCGCCTTTGGGGTAATTGGGCAGCCCCGTCAACACCGTGACCCGGTGACCACGGTGTTGCAACTCCCGCGCCAGATCGTTGATGCGGAATTGCTCAGGATAGAAATAATGGGTCACAATCAATATGTGCATGTATCATCAAAAAAGTTTGCAAGCATCTTTTCCCGCCTGTTATATTTGAATAGCGCATTGAACTCAGTTATTAAGCAGCGCGCTTCGGGCAGCCTTGACAGATAGTGTTTTTCTCCCCGAGTTCCGTCGAACTTTGACAAATAAAAATTTGTTACGAAAAATCGGATATTGGTCAAATCTTCGCCCTGCATTTGTTAAATAGCGCTGCTATTCGCCGCTAACAGGTCGTATATCTGGCTCAATCCCGTTATATTCCCGTGACGATTGCTAAAGCTCCTGGTATCTCAATCCTCCCCCGCACTGGCTACCAGATCCCGGATTTCATCCAGCGACAGGGCACCGGCAGTATCGCTGCCTTCGAGCAAGGCATCGGCCAGGTCGCGTTTGCGATGGTGGAGCTGGATGATTTTGTCTTCAATGGTGTTTTTGGCGATAAAGCGGTAAATGGTCACCGGGCGTTTCTGCCCCATGCGGTGGGCACGATCGGAGGCCTGATCTTCCACCGCCGGATTCCACCAGGGATCCATATGCAATACATAATCGGCAGCAGTCAGGTTCAGTCCCGCACCACCGGCCTTGAGACTGATCAGGAAGACATCACCTTCACCATTCTGGAAGGCATTAACGCGCTTTTTGCGTTGAGCGGCCGGGGTGGAGCCATCCAGATACTGGTAGCTGATGCCTTTATCATCCAGGTATTGACGCAGAATGGACAAATGATCGACAAACTGACTGAAAACCAGTGCCTTATGGCCATTTTCGCGCAGTTCACCGAGTGTTTCGCCAAAAGCTGTCAGTTTGGCACCCGTGATTGTGGTATCCGGCATAATCAGCGAGGGGTGGCAGCAGGCACGGCGCAGGCGCATGATTTCAGCCAGTATTCTGATGCGCTGACTGCTCGGGTTGCCATCACTGCTTGCCTGCTGAATATTTTCCAGTGCTCGCCGACGGGCAGCTTCATAGAGTGCCAGTTCTTCGCTGGAGAGTTCCACATGAATCGTTGTTTCTGTGCGTGGCGGCAGTTCGGTGAGTACGTCGCGCTTCAGGCGGCGCAGAATGAAGGGGTGAATCAGTTGCCGCAGCCGCCCGGCTACTTCCTCATCTTCCTGCACCTGAATCGGGTTGGCAAAGCGACGGGTAAAGCTGTCCAGACCACCCAGCAAGCCGGGGTTAATGAAATTAAACAGCGTCCACAACTCGCCCAGATGATTTTCAATCGGCGTACCTGTAGTGATCAGGCGCACGCTGGCCGTCAGCGACATAGCCGCCTGCGAGCGTTTGGTCATACTGTTCTTGATGGCCTGTGCTTCATCCAGCACCACGGTTTGCCATTCCCGTGAAGCCAGCAATTCGCCCTGCCGTTGCAACAGGGCATAGCTGCACACCACCAGGTCAAAAGCGCCGGCATTGCTGATCATGGCAGTACGATCATCTGCCGCGCCAAATACATGCACATTCAGCGTGGGTGCAAAACGGGCAGCTTCGTCTTCCCAGTTCATGCACACCGAAGTCGGGGCAACAACCAGTGCTGGCCCTTTGCTGGCATGTAATAAAATCAGCGCCAGCGCCTGTACTGTTTTGCCCAGCCCCATATCGTCGGCCAGACAGGCACCCGCGCCCCAATGCGCCAGCCGTGCCATCCAGATAAAGCCCTCGCGCTGGTAGTCACGCAATTCTGCCTTCAGTGTGGAAGGCAGGACAGGCTGATAATCGCGGGCATTCTGCAACTGTTGCAAATGTTTTTTCCAGTGCGCATTCTGGCGTACTGTCATCTCTTCGGTGAGTTCATTCACCGCGCCTGCTGCCAGTTGATGGAAACGGCCGTCATCGGTAACAGACTTCAGTGCATTCAGACGCTGATACAGTGATTCACTGAGGTTAATAAATTGTTCATCACCAAGTTTGACAAAGCGCCCCGGTGACTGATCCATCAACGACATCAGTTGCTGAATACCCACCACCTGACCCTCGGCTACTTCCACTTCACCTTCGACGGAAAACCAGTCCTGTTGCTTGCGCATGGAAACTTTCATATCACGGGCATCAACTTTTTTACCCACACGCAGCGCCTTGCCCTCCGGCCATTCCAGAACAGCATCTTCATCGGCAGCAAGTTGCTGCAAGCCTTCCAGCGTGGAGAAGGCTGTTTCCGGATCATCCAGTTGCCAGTGCCAGCCTTCTTCGGCATCCAGTTTCGGGCATAGCTGAAACAATTTTTGTGCCCGTGCCTGTTCACGCTTCAGGTCACGGTGCGTCTGCAAGACTTTGTCTTCAACTTCGGTAAAAACGCTGATGGCTCCTTCGGTCGGGTTCATGCGCAGGGGAGCCTGTTCACCAAAAGGCTGTACCAGCGCCGAGACCTGCAGGCCATCACCCACTGGCTGCAAACGGATATACAGACGGTTATCGTTTGCCACCTTCTCCGCTGCTCCCTGCGATCCACCACCGATATCGGAATGGATATTCAGCAGAGGAGCAATCGCAGCGATGCCTTGCAGCGCTCGTTCACGGGCATCAGCAGGCACACGAAGCCCCTTATTGCCAAGAATTTCATGCAGCTTTATCAGCTCTGGTGTTAACGAATAAAGCTTCAGATGCTGAGGTGTTTCCCATGCAAGAAACAGCACTGCCTCACCCTCATCATTGCTCAGGGCATAACCATCAGCCAGTGACGGATACAAACAGATGCGGATATAGTCGTTTTCCGTGTTGACATGCAGAACGATGTCTTCCTTGTCCACCCGAAGTGGTGTATGCAGATCATGCAGGAATAACAATGGATGCCCCCCTGCATGCGAGAGAATTTTTATCAGGTTGATGCCCCACTCAGGCCGATAGTACCGCCAGTATGACCCTTCTTCCTGTATGATGCCCTGACACATTTTCTGATCCTGAGAGGAAAGAAACGGAAAATCGCGTCGGCGAATTTCCTCTGAACCCAGACGCTCCAGTCTGATAACTCTGGCTGCGCCCCAGGCACCGCTTTTAAGGCGACGTTGCAAGCGCGGTTCGATATCATCGACCATTATGTGTTTGCCTTCCTTGTGGGTGGAGACAATCCAGATCAGGCGTTGATCACCCTGCTGCTGCTCTGTTGGCGAGTCCTGAAGGGCCAGCAAGGCCTGCAGGCTGCGCTCCCATGGCTCTTCTTTTTTTATCCATTTGTTAGCAGGCACATAATCAGCGGCTTGCATGGCCTTGCTGATTGAAGCAATACTGTCGGGATCTTCGCTGATGGCCTGTGGTATCGTTTTGCGCAATTTCTTCCAGGCTTTTGCATCTTTCCTCTCCAGCCAGCAAATCAACTGCCAGCTCAGCCAGTAATAATCCGCAAACAGACTGTTCATCAATGCATTTTCGCAAAACCCAACAGATGTCCTGGTGACTTCACGCCGAACAGTCGCTGAAAAATCAATGTCCAGCGCATCCAGTGAAAGCACGGTGATCAGGGCAGGTACAGCAGCGCAGCGAATACCCTGCAAATGACCGCGAATCATGCCAGTGGTCAGGTTTTCCTGCATTTGCAGATGATCTGCGATGCTTCTGAGCCAGTTCAGCGTGCTGCGGGCAACAGGATAACGACATTTCTTGTTCAGGCTGTCAATATAGGCACGGAACCTGCTGTATTGTCTGTCCGCCAGCCAGCAAAAGGCCATCAATACACAATCAAGCGATGTCAGATCAGCAGTTTTGGCTTTGTCCAGCGCCTGCCGGAAGTTGCTGTCAGCCAGTTTGACATCGCCACGCATCAGTGCCAGCCGCCCCCGCAGCGCCCATGCCTGAGCATCCTCACGCAGGGCCATACGCGATTCAGCAGACTGAACATCGCCCCGCCACAGATCAATCTCCGCCAGCAGGCAGGCTTTGACCTGGTTTTCGGCTGTGTCGGGAAAGGCATTGAGCTGTTGAACAATGACCCCAACATCGAGTGGCGGAGCAGACTGATTACCCCAATACAGCGCACCACAGGCTACCATCAGTACGCGCCAGCGAATATCCGCAGGCAGCGTTTCCAGCCATCTCTCATCCAGATAAGCCTCAAAATCTGTAAAAGCATCAGAGGGCGGAAATTCACGTCGCCACGGCTTGCCACGGAAAAACGACAGCTTGCGCAATTTCTCCCAGTTGCCGGTGTAAAGGCAGGCCCGCTCTTTGGATTCTTCAGGGATTTCGTCGTCAAACAAGGCGTGAACAGCATCATAAATGCTCTGATAGCGATCCTCAAGCGCCAGTCGCTGCGACAATACGATGCGAACATCGGCTTCGATGATGTTGCGCCAGCCTGTTTCACTTAGCAATCTCTGACCAATCATCCGGTTTTTCCAGTCTACCGTGAAATCATTGACTGACCGGTAGCCCAGATGACGTACAGCACGCTTGATCATCGTCAGGGTAATCGGTGCGTCAAACACCGCCATTACCTCAAAGGCACAACGTTCCTCGTCAGTTAATGCCTCAAACCGTGCTATTATGTTATTCATTTTTATGACTCACTTCAACTATTACTCTATGGTTTTCACAGGCGCTTATCCCAGATATTGCGGATCAAACCCCATGTGCCGGTAACTGAGAAAACGTTCCCGTGCCGCCTGTTTGAGACGCTCATCCCAGCCATCAACAAAATCAACAATATGCGCAAATCCATCCAGCGATGG
>JALSZZ010000047.1 GCA_027075825.1 Mariprofundaceae bacterium
CCTTGCAGAAACCGTTGACGATCATGCTGATCGCATCTTCCTCCGCCAAGCCGCGCTGCTGGCAATAGAACAACTGATCTTCAGCAATGCGTGAGGTGCTGGCTTCATGCTCCAGCGTGGCGCTGGGGTTCTTCACTTCAATATAAGGAAAGGTATGCGCACCGCAGCGATCACCGATCAGCAAAGAATCGCACTGGGTATAATTGCGGGCATGATCCGCTGTTGCAGCGATATGCACCAGGCCGCGATACGATTGCTGACCATGAGCGGCGGAAATCCCCTTGGAAACAATGGTGCTGCGCGTGTTTTTGCCAATATGAATCATTTTGGTGCCGGTATCGGCCTGCTGGCGCAGGCTGGTTACGGCGACGGAATAAAACTCACCTACCGAATCATCGCCGGTGAGTACGCAGCTTGGGTATTTCCAGGTGATGGCCGAACCGGTCTCCACCTGCGTCCAGGAAATGCGCGAACGCCTGCCCCGGCACTCGCCGCGCTTGGTAACAAAATTATAGATGCCACCGATGCCGTTTTCATCGCCGGGATACCAGTTTTGCACTGTGGAATATTTGATGCTGGCATCATCCAGCGCCACCAGTTCGACCACTGCCGCATGCAACTGGTTCTCATCACGCATCGGCGCGGTGCAGCCTTCGAGATAAGAGACGGAAGCGCCTTCTTCAGCCACAATCAGCGTGCGTTCAAACTGGCCGGTATTCGAGGCATTGATGCGGAAATAAGTGGATAATTCCATCGGACAACGCACGCCTTTGGGGATAAACACAAACGAACCATCGGTGAAAACTGCTGAATTCAGTGCGGCATAAAAATTATCCGTCACCGGCACGACGCTGCCTAAGTATTGCTGCACCAGTTCCGGGTAATCGCGCACCGCCTCGGACATGGGGCAGAAGATGACACCGGCCTCTTTAAGCTTGCTTTTGAAGGTGGTGGCCACGGAAACCGAATCAAACACCGCATCAACCGCGACACCGGCCAGCATTTCCTGCTCGCGCAGCGGGATGCCGAGCTTCTCATAGGTGCGCAGCAATTCAGGATCGACCTCATCCAGGCTTTTAGGTGCATCATTCTTGCTTTTCGGTGCGGAATAATAGGAGATGGCCTGATAATCAATCGGTGGATAATCCACCTTCGCCCAGTGATGCGGCTCCACCATGTTTTGCCAGGCGGCAAAGGCCTGCAAGCGCCAGTTCAGCAGCCATTCCGGTTCCTTCTTGATCGCCGAAATTCTGCGAATAACGGCTTCATCCAGTCCCGGCGGCAGGGTTTCCTGCGCAATATCCGTCACAAAGCCCGCCTCGTACTCGCGGTGGCTGAGTTCTTCTTCCAGTCGTTGTTTTTCGCTCATGCAATCGCACTCCCTGAGCAGGTGGTACAGGCTCGCTGGTGATCTTCCCGAATCGGCAGGGTTGCCGGGTATCGCTGCGTCACCAGGCAAAACTCCGGCGCGAAGTCTTCGGCCATCATATCAGCCAGCGAAATACTGTGCAGCACGCGGCCAATGCTGCGATTGATGCCCTGCCAGTTGCGGCCTAAATGGCACACATCCTGCTGTTCACACTGAACACCATGCGTGGCGCAATCGGTCAAAGCCATTTCATGATCCAGGCATTGCAGTATCTCACCCAGCGAAATCGCCGCCGCCGTTCGCATCAGCGCATAGCCGCCATGCGCGCCACGCACCGAATCCAGTAACTGACCAGAGAGCAGGCGTTGCAGAATCTTGCTTACCGTCGGCTGTGGAATATGCGTGCGCTGCGCCAGCTCCGCTGCCGTCAGGCGATCTTTATCACTGGCCGCCAGGCTGGCCATCAGCAACACCCCATAGTCTGCAATACGGGTCAAACGCAACATGTCGCCTCCAGTCCGCTGGTTTTCACACAGCTATTGTTTGTTCATCCCGACTGCGTGGAATGAAGTATCAACAGCCATCTAAAGCGGAGCACTTTAGTCCGAATTAACGGAATGGCAACTCCCACCCTGATTTTTTTCACATCAGAAGCTGTTGTTCTGGTTATTGTAAGCGCGTAGCGCATAAACGTGCACCATCGTCATATCCAAGAGCCACTTGCAAAACCTCTGGTGGATTCGATTGTTGAACGCGGATAAGAATAAAACCTTGTCGCCAACCTGCGAATACCCCTATAGGATAAATCCCTGTCTGGTGTTATACTTCCCGTTATTGGATGGTGACGGTATGCAACATATTATTGAAGGCTGTTACGTCTGGCCGCTGGTTGCCTTATCAGTGCTGGTCGCGATTGTTTCTTCGCTGGTGGCTATTTCCCTTGTCACACGGCTGAACGATACTCACAGTAGTTATTGGCATGCCACTGCCTGGAGCTGGGGATTTGGTCTCAGTCTTGGTTGTGGTATCTGGAGCATGCACTTTATCGCCATGCTGGCGTTCAGGCTACCGGTGACGGTACATTACGATGTTTTCCTGACCTTGCTTTCGTTGCTGATGGCTACGCTTTGTTGTGCTGTCAGTGCTTTGCCCTTGCGCCATGGCGGTGAACTGAAAGGCAGGCAATTATGGCAGACAGGCGCACTGACAGGTTGTGGTATTGCCGGTATGCATTACACTGGCATGGCTGCCATGCAAATCCCGGGCCAGATGCACTATTCTCTGCTGTCGGTTATGCTGGCGCTTGTGGTTGCCATCATGGTAGCGACACTGGCATTCTGGATCGCTAATCGCCTGCGGCAGATTGATGTGCTGGCCCGGTGGCGCATCAAATTACTGGCCGCTACGGTGATGGGCATGGCTGTTGCCAGCATGCATTACCTGGCGATGTGGGGAACTACATTTACTGTTTCAGATGAGCTTCCTCTGAGGTACAGCGAAGCTGATCTGCCGTTGGTTGCAGCGCTGGCAGTGATTACAGTGCTGGTAGAATCCTCAATGCTGGTAATGGGCGCATTAGACCAGGCCAATGCGACTGCTCGCATGCTGCAAAAAAACCAGCAGCGTTATCAACACATGGTGAAAAAGTTGCGCTGGGAATCTCAGGCGGCGCAAATTCTCGAGGATATGCTGCGTATCAGTATGAACACGCAGGTACTTTCCGTACTTCTTGAAGAGGCATTGCGAAATATTCTTGCCTTTGAGCGTTTTGGCGGCCTGCATAAGGGAAGCGTGTTCGTTTACCACGCGGCAACACGTCAGCTGGAAATGATCGCGGCCATTGGCATGCCGCCCGCATTGCTGCAAAGCTGCCAGCATGTACGCATCGGCCATTGTTTGTGTGGCAGGGCAGCTCTTGATCGCCAGTTGCTGTTCGTGCCATGTGTTGATGAACGGCACGAGACACGTTACGAGGGCATCGAAGAACATGGCCATTACTGCCTGCCAATTCATGGGAGCAATGATGCCTTGCTTGGTGTGCTGAACTGCTATGTGGCAGTCGATTACCAGTATAGCAATCATGATCGTATTTTTCTTGAGCGGGCGGCATCAACGCTGGCGCTGATCATTGAACGCAAACAACTGAATGACACCTTACGTCGGCAGGCTCATCATGATCCGCTGACGGGCTTGCCTAACCGGGTGCTGCTGTACGAGCAATTATCACTGATGCTGTCCGAAGAAGAACGCTACCCTAATGGTGGAGCACTCATGTTTATTGACCTGGATAAATTCAAGCAGATCAACGACACGCTCGGGCATGAAACCGGGGATGTATTATTAAAAGAGGTCGCTCGCCGGATTCGTTCCTGTGTGCGCAGCAGTGATTTGGTGGCGCGCATTGGCGGCGATGAATTCATTGTTGTTGTTTCGCATTTGCAGAATACAACTACCTCTGCAACAGTGGCCGAAAAATTACTGAGCGTCCTGCAGCGGGATTTTATGCTTGCTGGCGAACCGCACAGGATTGCCTGTAGTATTGGCATTGCCGAGTTTCCTGCTGATGGCATGACTCCCGATGTATTGATTCGCAAGGCCGATGAAGCCATGTATGCTGTCAAATACACCGGACGTAATGCTTTTTTGTACTACCGGACACAATGGCAACAGCGGCTGAGCATGTTGGACTCCCGCATCGATGCAGAGCATCAGAGCTTGCTGCGTATGAGCGATGAACTGAATAATACCATAGCCGGTCACCCTGAGGACAGGGCGGCGGTAATGCATGTTTTTCATGCGCTTCAGGCGGAAACAATCGCCCACTTTAGCCATGAAGAGGCATGGATGTTTCAGCAAGGTTATCCAAAAGCAGATAACCATAAAAAGAAACATGAGGAAGCAAAAGTCGTGCTCGACAGCGCTGGCCAGGCATTCCGGCATTCACCACTGCCCATTGATTCGGCGATCGGCTTTGCTGTCAAAGAGGCAATTATCTCCCATATTCTGAAAGAAGATGCCCACTTCATTGGCTGGTTACAGCAAAAGCACGAACGAAGGTGACTGCTCATTTCACCTGTGTTTATTCCGGGTGTAGGAGCGGTCTCCAGACCGCGAACCAAACCCTGCATTTCATTATACCTTTTTCGCTATTCCACCTTCGCCTTGTACTGAATGCTGAAGTTGGCACTGTTGCCGTTCATCAGGCCGCTCATGGGGATTTGCCAGTTGGTGATGTTGCCATCAAAACCGGCGCTGGCGCCGCCGCCACCGGAGACAGGCGCATAGACATAGGTGCTGCCATTATTATTGGAATACACGGGCACACCCGGCGTGACACCGGAAACCGGCGTGCCATCGGTGAAGCTGAAGGGCGAGCCGGTGCCAATATCCAGTTGTAACCAGGTGTAAGGGCTAAGGTGATCGTCGATGACGACGTTGTGGGCGCGCCCTGCCCCGGTATTGGTCACCTGAATGGTGTAGGTGATCACTTGCCCTGGTGCCGCACGGGCGACATTGGAGGATTTGACCACGGTCAGCGTTGGCATGGCGGCGCTGACGGTCATTGGCAGGCTGGCGTAGAGTACCACGCCCTTGGCTGTTGCCGTGCTGTTGTTGGTGTAATTGCCCGGCGTCATCCGCGTATCGGCATAGGCATCGAATTGCAATACCACTTCGC
>JALSZZ010000048.1 GCA_027075825.1 Mariprofundaceae bacterium
AAAATCAGCCACATCACCGAATACATGGTGTTGCGTGCCAGTACCACGCCAGCGCCAGCCAGCACGGTCATCGCCGCAAACACATAAAAGAAAAACGCTTCAATCATGACCCCTCCGTCCTTTCAGGCGCAATCAGCGATATGGTTCGTCGGCTTTGATGTTGCGCGCAATCTGCGCCTCATAACGATCGCCAACTTCCAGTAATTTCTGCTTGTCATAAAACAGGCAATCGCGATCTTCACCGCCATATTCAAACACCTGGGTTTCGACAATAGCATCCACCGGACAGGCTTCCTGACACAGACCGCAGAAGATGCATTTACTCAAATCAATATCGTAACGGGTGGTGCGACGCGAACCGTCATCCCGTTCTTCCGATTCAATGGTGATCGCCATCGCCGGACATACGGCTTCGCACAGCTTGCAGGCAATACAGCGTTCCTCACCATTTTCATAGCGGCGCAAGGCGTGCAGACCGCGAAAACGCGGCGATAACGGCGTGCGCTCCTCCGGGTACTCCACGGTGATTTTTTTCTGGAACAGATAACGGCCAGTCACTGACAGGCCTTTGACCAGTTCCAGTAACAGCCATGTCTTCGAGGCTTTCTTCAACAAACTCATCGCTTACCTCCAGGGCTGGTAGAAACCAATAATATCTTGCAGGCCCGGCGTGTAGATAAAAATACCTACTACCGCAATCCATGCCAGCGTCCACGGCAGGAAGACCTTCCAGCCCAGACGCATCATCTGGTCATAACGGTAACGTGGGAAGGTTGCCCGAAACCAGATGAAGACAAACACAAAAAACGCCGTTTTGGCCAGCAACCAAACCGTTCCGGGGATAAAATCAAGGAACGGAAACGGCGCATACCAGCCTCCCAGGAAGAGGATGGAAGTCATCAGACTGATCAGAATCAGCGCTGCATATTCGGCCAGTGAGAAGGTCGCGAACCACATACCGGAATATTCCACAAAATAACCCGCGACCAGTTCTGCTTCGCCTTCAACCAGATCAAACGGTGTGCGATTGGTTTCTGCACAGCCAGAGATCAGATAGACAAGGAACATGGGAAACAGCGGAATAATATACCAGTGCCAGAAGCCACCTTCCTGCGCATGCACAATGCCGGATAAATCCATGGTGCCTGCCAGCATCAGCACGCATACCAGGGCAAAGCCCATGGAAATTTCATACGACACCATCTGACAGGTGGCGCGCACGGCACCGATCAGCGCATATTTGGAATTGGATGCCCAGCCGGCCAGCAGAATGCCGTAAATCGCCAGGCTGGAAATCGCCATCACATAGAGCACGCCCACATTAAGATGGGCAATGGCCATCACCTGTGGTGTTTCCACATCGGCAAACCATGTGCGAACGCCATCGTGAATCTGCAGAATGGAATGGCTCATTTCACCAAACGGTACCACCGAGAAAGCGATCAGCGCAGGCGTTAAGGCAACCACCGGCGCAGCCACGAACAAAAACTTGTTCGCCCTGGTGGGGATGATTGATTCTTTCAAAAACAGTTTCAGACCATCAGCCAGAGGCTGCAACAAGCCATGCGGTCCCACGCGGTTACAGCCCTTACGTGCCTGAATCAGACCAATAACACGTCGTTCCGCGTAAGTAATGTAGGCAACGGAAAGTGCAACAGGCACGGCGATCAAGAGAATCTCCACGATCCATACGATCGTGGTCAGAAGAATATTCACCCAATCCATTTTATACCCCCCTCAGACTGGCCGATGACTCCGTACTCAGATCACCCGCACCACCGCGCTTGGCAACGAACAACACGCCTTCAGCAACATCCTCACGTGTGCCGACATGGTGGGTGATTTCCCCGCTGGCCGTGCGAATCACGCATTCGCCTTCTTCCAGACCCAGTTGCCGCAAGGTATGCGGATGCACCAGCACATCAGGTAGTGCAAACAACTGCCCTGCTTCGCGCAACAGACCGGAAGCCCGCGCCCATGCACCTTCCCGATACATGGAAAAACGACTGACGATATCAAGCGCCATCGCTGGTTCAACCCCCGAGGGCAGGCAACGCGCATTGCGGTTTCGCGCCGTGGGCATTCGCCACTCAGCCCTCTTCTTGCCAGCAAATACATCAGCCAATTCAGGCATGAATACGACTGCCTTCTCACGCAGCTCGTCCAGCGATACCGCCGGCACATCGTCGGTGCCAAGCTCCTGCGTCAAGCGCATCATCACCTTCCACAGCGGACGTTCCTCACCAATGGAACGCAGTGGCTTGTCCGCAATGCGAACACGGCCTTCCATATTCACAAAAGTGCCTTCAATTTCCGAATAAGCAGCGGCTGGCAGTTGCACATCGGCAAATTCCGCGATCTGACCGCCAATCGCGCCCACCTGCACCAATGGTACCTGCCCCAGTACGCGCCGCGCCTGCATGGAGAACAAGCCATCCCCCAGCGGATCGCTGCCGATCAGCATCAGAGCATCCAGTTCACCGGCCTCCGCCGCCTGTAACAATTCACCGACGCCCGTGCGAATATCGCCAAAGACAGCGCTGAGTACCTGCGCATTCATGCCCTCAGGAATCAGGTTGCGGCCATCATCTCCTGCCTCGCCATGACCTGCCGAACGCATCAGCAAATCAATACCATGAATCAATGCCGCCGCATCCTCATGGGCGCGAATTTCTTCACCTACCAACACAGCGCAGCGTTCCGCCATCAGCGCATCAGCCAGCAATTTACCTGCTTCATGACGCGCCGGAATTCTCTCCAGCCAGGCTTCCATGGCTGGAGAGCCTTTGCCGACATCTTTCAATTGCTCCATGGCACGGGCAATTACCGCTGGCCAGTCACGTGGACGAATCAGCGCATCCTTGCCAGGCGAGGTATTGGTGCGGTAGTTCATGGTGCCAATGCGCGTCAAGGCTTTGCCATTGGCTACCCGTCGGCGCAAACGCTGCATCAGAATCGGCAGGCGCTGGCGCAAATCAGAGCCAAGAATCACCACTTCATCAGCAGCTTCAATCTCGGCAGTACTCATGCTCAGCCCCTCTTCAAAAGCGAAGGGCCGCATATCACGGCGATGCAAGTCAAAGGCAACCTTCGCCTCGTTCATCACCGTATCATGCAGCAGGCGGATCGAAGTCAGCCCTTCAAGACTCCAGGACGGTGAGAAGATGATGCCAACTTTTTTATCTTTCAGCAGTTCTTTTGCCCGCGTCAGCGCCTCATTCCAGTCACAGGCAAGCAGTTCACCCTGTTTGCGAACCGCCGGTACCAGCAAGCGGTCGTCCGAACGAAAGGCATCATAAACATAACGCCCACGGTCACAAATCCAGGCCTCCGCACCCTCAGGATCGTGCTTGATACGGATCACTTCATCGCCACGTGATTCAATAATTACATCACAGCCATGCGGACACTGAATGCAGGTGCTGTGATGACGTTCCAGTTCCCAGGGACGGGAAACATCATTGGAAGGCTTGTCCAGCAAAGCGCCCACCGGGCAAAGCTCAGCCAGATTACCAGCCAGTTCAGAACGCAAAGTGTCCTCAACAATGGAATCAATGCGCATATGATCACCGCGATTGAGCACGCCCATATCACCAGTGCCTGCCACTTCTTCGGCAAAACGCACACAGCGCGTGCAATGAATACAGCGGGTCATGCAGGTGGTGATAAACGGGCCAAGGTTCTTGTCTTCCGTGCGCCGCTTGGGTTCCACATAGCGACCTTGTGAGGCACCATGCTCAACAGAATAATCCTGTAGCTTGCAATCACCACCCTGATCGCACACCGGGCAATCCAGCGGATGGTGAATCAACAAATATTCCATCACCATCTTGCGATCTTTTTTCAGCGTCTCGGTCTGCGTGCGCACCCTCATGTCTTCAGCCACAGGCGTACAGCAGGACGCGGCAGGCTTCGGCCAGCCTTCCACTTCGACCAGACACATACGGCAATTCGCCGCTACTTTTAATTCCGGGTGATAGCAAAAATAAGGAACATCCACGCCATGCATACGGCAGGCTTCCAGAATACTGGTATTGGCCGGAACCGTTACTTCCTTGTCATCAATATAAAGCGTCGTCATGCCTTGTTCTCCGCCAGATAACTGTTGACCTCATCCGGGAACATGCTGAGCAAGGACAGAATCGGTGCGGCTGCACCATCTGCCAGTGCGCAAATCGTGCGCCCGGCCATATGTTCGGAGGCATCTTTTAATACCTCAATATCCCTGGCATTACAGCCGCCAGCTTCCAGTCGCAACATCACACGCTCCAGCCAGCCCGTCCCCTCGCGGCACGGCGTACACTGACCACAGGATTCATGCGCATAAAAATGCGATAAGCGGCGCGTCACCGCCACCACATCAGCCGTTTCATCCATAATAATCACGGCACCGGAACCCAGCATGGAGCCAGCCTTGTGAATTTCATCATAGGCCATCGGCACATCATAATGCTCAGGCCCCAGCCATGGCGTAGAGGAACCACCGGGAATCACGGCCTTGGGCACATCGCCATGCTGCAGGCCACCGCAATACTCCTCCACCAACACGCGCAACGGCATCCCCATGGGCACTTCGTAATTACCGGGTTTGTTGACGTGACCGGAAACCGAAAAAATCTTCATACCCGCGCTGTTGGGCACACCGATCTGCTTATGCCACTGTCCGCCATGCTCCAGAATTGCCGGAATAGTCGCCAGGGTTTCCACATTGTTGACCACCGTCGGGCAGCGGTAAAAACCTTCAACTGCCGGGAACGGCGGTTTAAAACGTGGACGACCGGGACGGCCTTCCAGCGATTCGATCAATGCCGTTTCTTCCCCGCAGACGTAGGCACCAGCGCCACGATGCACGGTCAGATGCATACTGAAATCCGTGCTGAGAATATGTTCACCCAGCAACCCTGCAGCATACGCCTCTTTAATCGCGGCATTCATGACGTTGGCTTCGTGCAGGAATTCACCGCGAATATAGATATAGGCATCATGCACACCGAGGGCAAAACCCGCCATAATCATGCCTTCAATCAGCAGATGCGGATCAAA
>JALSZZ010000049.1 GCA_027075825.1 Mariprofundaceae bacterium
CGATACCGCGATGATCCAGGATGTGCGTGGCAGCACCCTGTATATCAGCAGCAAAGGAGGCAAAGCGCATGAATAGTGCGGAAATATTCATTACCCTGTTTGTGATCATGGTGATGGTGTTTATTTATAAGGGTGTGATTGTGGTGCGCAATTCCGAGCGCATGGTGATCGAACGGCTGGGGCAATACAGCCGCACGCTAAGACCCGGCGTGTGTTTCATTATTCCCTTTATTGAGCGTCCCCGTGAATTTATCTGGAAGGCGGAAACAGGCGGCAGTACCTTGTCCCGGATTCTGGGGGAACAGAGCAAGGGGAATTACACGCAACTGGAAGCCGTTACGCGCATTGATATTCGCGAAACGGTGCTGGACTTTCCCTCGCAGACGGTGATTACCCGCGATAATGTCAGCGTCGAAATCAACGCCCTGATGTATATCGAGATTACCAATCCGCATGATGCCGTCTATCGCATTGCCAACCTGCCCAATGCCGTGGAAAAACTGGCGCAAACCACACTGCGCAGCGTGGTGGGGGATATGGAACTGGATACCACGCTGTCTTCACGTGAGGAAATCAATACCAAACTGCAAATGACGCTGGATGATGCCGCAGACGAGTGGGGTGCCAAGGTCAAGCGCGTCGAGGTGCAGGAAATCAATGTGCCGGGTGAAGTGCAGGCAGCCATGGAAAAACAAATGCGTGCCGAGCGCGACAAACGAGCGGCGATTCTGGAAGCAGAAGGCGTTCGTCAGTCCGATATTCTTCGCGCTGAAGGTGAAAAGCAGGCGGCGGTGCTGGTGGCCGAAGGTCAGCGTACAGCACGGATTCTTGAAGCAGATGGCGAGAAAGAGGCGCTGGAGCGCCTGAAGGCAGCGCTGGGAGCGGAGGGCTTCAGTCAATACCTGATTGCCATTCGTTACCTCGATACGCTGAAAGAAATCGGTCAGATCAGCGAAGGCGACAAGACGGTCTTCCTGCCCATGGATGCCTCGGCCACACTTGGATCGATCGGCAGTATCAAAGAGCTGTTTAATAAATAGCCTGTTGTATGCGCGCAGCCATCATCGTCAGTCTGTTCCTGTTTATCACCTTGCTGGGGATGTTGCTGTATCGTCCTGAGCCGGAGCCTGTCCCTGTGGGTGTACTGCATTCGCTCAGCGGTACCATGGCAGCCAGTGAAAAACCGGTGGTGGATGCCACACTGCTGGCCATTGAACAAATCAACGCCGCAGGTGGCGTGCTGGGGCATCAGCTTAAGCCGGTGGTAGCCGATGGCGCTTCCGATCCGCAGCAGTTTGCCGAACTCGCCGACAAACTGATTGAAGGTGATGGCGTACGCGTGATTTTTGGCTGCTGGACCTCAGCCAGTCGCAAACGGGTTATGGAAGTCGTGGAGCAGCACCGCCACCTGCTGATCTACCCGGTGCAATATGAGGGACTGGAAGCTCCGGGTCATGTGGTTTATACCGGTGCTACGCCGAACCAGCAGGTAACCCCGGCCATTACCTGGATTATGCGTCATCTGGGCAAGCGACTGTATCTGGTTGGCTCGGACTATGTCTATCCACGTGTGGCCAACTGGCTGATTCGCCGTCAGGTTGATATTCTGGGTGGCGATATTATCGGTGAATCCTATATCCACCTTGGCAGCAGTGATGTGCAGGCGGTGATGGATGATTTGCAGCGCCTGCAACCGGATGTGGTGATCAACACCATCAATGGCAGTTCGCTGAAGGCATTTTTTTCCGCTTATCGCCAGCACTGGACGGCCAGCAGCTTGCCGGTGATGTCTTTCAGTCTGGGAGAAAGTGAAATTCAGTCCATGGGGCTGCAAGCTGCGATGAACGGCAATTATGTGAGCTGGAGCTATGTGCAATCACTGGAGAACCGGGCAAACCAGCAATTCGTTCGCGCCTTCCGGCAGCGTTATGGCAAAGAACGGGTGGTGAGTGACCCTATGGAGGCGGCCTGGCTGGGCGTGCGCCTGTGGGCAGATGCAGTGACTTCCGCCCGTTCTTTTGATCCGGAAAGTGTGTTGGCGGCCATTCGTCATCGCAGCATCCGGGCTCCTGAAGGCATTGTGTCCATTGATCATGAAACGCTGCATAGCTGGCGCATGGCGCGCATTGCCAGGGCACATGCCGATGGTCAGTTTGAGGTGGTCTGGCAAAGTGATTCGGCGGTACAGCCCGTACCGTTTCCTCTGATTATTGAAAAGGGGCAGGCAAGTGCTTTTCTGAAATCGCTGTATGCAGGCTGGCACGAACACTGGCAGGCGCCATGAAGTTGCTGCGCTCACGCTATTTTCTGCATGTATTCTTTCCTGTAACGACCCTGGTTGTGGCCTTGCTCCTGATCAGCATGGCTTACACGCTGAATCAGTTTAGTGATCATGCAAAGCGTATGCGCCTGACTGACCTGGAAAGTCTGCGTGAAGCCAAAGTTACGGGCGTGGTGGATTATCTGAACACCCATATTCGCCAGATTGAGGCGCTGGGGCGCTCCCCGATGATTGCCCGGGCCATGAAACAAACCACCGAATTGTGGAATACTTCCGCAGCGGTTGCTGATCTTCACGACCCACGCCTGAATATGTTTGACGGATATTTCCAGCGCTTTGTACAACACTGGCATTATTACGATTTATTCCTCATTAATCCGGGTGGAGATATTGTTTACACGGTTAAACATGAGGCTGACTTTACAACGAATGTATTGCACGGCCCGTATAGCGACACGGGGCTTGGTCGGGTGTTTCGACAGGCCATATGGTTTTTGCAGGCAACGAATTCCGGCTTTGAGCGCTATGCCCCATCTGCCGGACGACCTGCCGCCTTTATTGCCGTGCCTGTGATCGCCAAAGGAAAGTTGCTTGGCGTACTGGCTGTTCAGCTTTACTCCGATGAGATTTACCATTTGATGCGCGATTTAACAGGACTGGGTAACACGGGAGAAACCGTTGCCGGCCGACTGTACCATGGCCATATTCAGATCACTATTCCTCTGCGTCATAACGAGAATACTGCATTTAATCTGGAGCTTCCTTTAAGCAGCGCGATTGCCCATCCCATTATTCTTGGTTCGCAGGGCGAAACCGGTCATGCTGTCACGCGGGACTGGCGCAATGAAGAAGTGCTGGCAACCTGGGAATATCTGCCTCATTTGCAATGGGGGGTGGTCAACAAAATTGATACCAGTGAAGCCATGGCTGGTCTGCATCAGGTATATCGCAGCAGCATACTGGTCATTGTGCTGGCCCTGTTGTGTGCCTTCTGGCTGACTTTTTTGATTGCCCGGCGTGTGGTTGTACCGGTAACGAAATTATCCCGGGCCGTTCGCAGCTTTACACTGGGCGATCATCAGGTGCGGGTGGCTGGCCCCTTTCCGGCTAATGAACTGGGGGTGTTGATGCGGGATAGCAACACCATGATGCACAAGGTGATGGAGAATGACATCGCCATGCAACAAATGGTTCATCAGCTGGAGCATCAGAACATTCTTCTGGATCGGGAAGTGATCGAAAAAAGCGAGCGTTTGCAGGCGGTGATCCAACATGCCGCAGACGGTATTGTGACGCTCGATGTACATGGACGTATTGAATTGGCTAACCCGGCGGCCTGTCGTATGTTTGGTTACGACGAACCGGCGATGTTGCAAAAGCAACTGGCAGATTTGTTTTCACCTGAGAACCCTTGTCGTCAGGTCGTGGATTTATTTCATTATGCCGGAGAAGCGACAGATCATGCCCGGCATACCTTTGAACTGGAGGGTAAGCGCAGTAATGGTGAAATCTTTGCTATGGAGATTTCTGTCAGCGATTTGCAGGGCAATGAAACACAAACAGGCAATCCGGTGTTTTTGCTGATATTACGGGATATTTCTGAAGCCAAACGCCAGCGAGAGGAGATGGAACACACCCAGCGACTGGAGTCTCTGGGCGTATTGGCGGGCGGCATTGCGCATGATTTCAACAATCTGTTGACGGCCATCATGGGCAATGCCGCCCTGGCTCAGGTGCAGACAGACAAACAATCCCCTGTTTATGGTATGTTATCAAATATTGAAAGCGCCAGTGAAAAAGCAGCGCAGCTATGCCGACAAATGCTGGCCTATTCCGGTAAAGGGCGTTTTGTGGTGCGTCATATTGACCTTAATCATATGGTGCAGGAGATGATCAGTCTGCTGGAGGTATCCATCCACAAATCCACCATTCTGAAACTGGAACTGAGCAAGCAGGCGTTGCCACCGGTGCTGGCTGATGAGGCGCAGTTGCAACAGGTGCTGATGAATCTGGTGATTAATGCCTCCGAGGCCATGGAGGCGCGTAGTGGTATGGTGCGCATTCGTACTGGTGTCAGCTTGCTGGATGCCAAAGCGCTTGCCGATATGGGGGGCACGGATTGTCAACCGGGCCATTATGTCTTGCTGCAGGTGGCAGATAATGGCTGTGGCATGGATGAAGCCACACAGCAAAAACTGTTTGATCCGTTCTTTACCACCAAGTTTACGGGGCGCGGTCTTGGTATGAGCGCGACACTGGGTATTGTGCGCGGTCATCATGGTTTCATTCAGCTAAACAGTCGGCCGGGCAAGGGAACAACGTTTGATGTTTTTCTGCCGGTTGCAGAGGATGCTGATGCCAGGCAAGCGGATCGTACGAACGAACAGGATGATGAGCACTGGCACGGCGAAGGCACGATTCTGGTGATTGATGATGAAGAAACCATTCGCGTTACGGCCAGTATGATGTTGCAACGAATGGGCTTTTCGACCTTACTGGCCAGCGATGGTGAGCGCGGCGTGCAGCTTTTTCGTGAGCATCAGCAGGAGATTCGCGCTGTTTTACTGGATATGACCATGCCCGGCCTGAACGGCAGGGAAACACTGATCAGGCTGCGTACCATCACACCCGATGTCACCGTTATTCTGTCCAGCGGTTACAGTGAACAGGAGGCAGCCAGCCAGTTTGCCGGTCAGGGTCTGAACGGCTTTGTGCAAAAACCTTATTCGTTACAAACCCT
>JALSZZ010000050.1 GCA_027075825.1 Mariprofundaceae bacterium
TTTCCCCCGCCGGACGTTATCCGGCATCCTGCTCTGTGCAGCCCGGACTTTCCTCGTGCCATTATGGCACGCGATCACCCGGATCACTCCGCCGCCGAAGTTTAACACAAAGCAAAGCACATGGTAGTGCTTGCAATTATTATGGGCTTTTACTAAATTCGAGGACTTCTGACGGTAACGAAAAACAGGGGAGAAACCGTTTTGAGTGATACCACGCCTGAACGCCAAAATCGCCGCAGCATGGATATGATCCACACGCATGATAAAATCATGGAGATTGTGCTGGATCATGTAAAGAGTGCGGTGATTTCTGTCGATGAGTCAGGTGGCATTATGACGGTTAACAAAGCTGCCTGCACCATTCTTGATCACCGTGAAGATGAATTGCTGGCGCTGAACCTTGGGGAAGTCCTCAATTTACCCCAGATCAATCGTCTCGGCATCCGCTTTCTTGTAGATCACCTGCACGATGGCCGCACCACAGAATTTACGTTTACGCCGCAATCCAGGCTGGCGATGATCGCACGTCTTTCCGTTACCGAGGCGGAGCTGGAAGGTAAAAAAATTTATGTCGTGGTGTTTGATGATGTGACGCCATTGCGCGAAGCGGCGAACACCATCCGCAGCCTGGCCAGCTTTCCTGACGAAAGCCCGATGCCAATTATGCGTTATGCTGCCAATGGCGACTGCCTTTATGCCAATGCACCGGCCAAAGCACTGATCAGACAGATTGAAAGCGATCATATGAAAACCGACTGGATGAATCTGGTTGCTTCCGTACAGCAAAGCATGCAGCAAACCGAGGCTAACTGGGTTGTGGAGGGGCAGGTATTCAAATGCCTGTTTGTGCCAGTGTGCGAAGAATATGTGAATGTTTATTTGCGCAATGTCACGCAGGAAGTGGCACTGCTGGATGAAATGGAGCAGTGCGTGCGTGCCCGTACCCGTGAACTTCGGGAAACCAATGAGTACCTGAAGAAAGAAATCATGGTGCGCATGGAGACGGAAAAAAAGCTTCGTCATTTATCGTTCAGGGATCCGCTGACCGGCCTGGCGAATCGTCGGTTGTTTATGGAGCGGCTGGAGCATGCCCTGCGCCTGGCGCAACGCAATGACACGCGCATGGCTGTGGTATTCATGGATCTGGATCGCTTCAAACTGGTGAATGATACACTGGGCCATGATGTCGGGGATGACTTACTGATACAGGTGGCAGAACGGCTCACCCATTGTTTGCGTAAAAGTGATACCCTGGCGCGCCTTGGGGGTGATGAGTTTGCGGCGATTTTTGAGCAGATTTCGTCCACCGGGGATATGGAACGGGTCGCCGAAAAAATCCGTACAGCGCTGATCACGCCATTTTTGCTGGGGCAGGAAAAAGTCACCATCGGCTGTAGTATCGGCATCAGCTTTTTCCCTGAACATGGCGCTTCCATGAATAATTTGCTCAAGGCTGCCGATCTGGCAATGTATAAAGCCAAGACGCGGCGCAATAGCTGGTGTATTTATGAGCAAACCCTGTCAGATCGCAGCATTCTTGCTCAGGAGATGAGCCATGCGCTTGAGCGTGACGAATTTCTGTTGATGTTCCAGCCGGTGGTGGATGTCGAAAGCTGGACGATCAATGGCCTTGAGGCGCTGAGCTACTGGAATAATGCAACGCTGGGATTGGTTGCACCCGAGGATTTTCTGGCGATTGCAGAATCCAGTGGCCAGGTCGCGATGATTGATCGCTGGAAGATTAAGGCAGGCTGTCGCTGTTTGCAACAATGGCGAGAACAAGGGCATCAGTCCCTGATGCTGACGCTTGACCTTTCCTTTAACTCCCTGCTGCAAAATAATCTGGCAGACCACGTCGCGACCGCGTTGGAAACATCGGGTATCCCGCCGCAACAACTGGAGTTTTCCTTCTCTGAATTCGCCGCCATGAAAGCATCAGAAAAAGCGGATCAGGCATTGCAACAACTTGTTGACCTTGGCGTGAAAATTTCTATCAATAACTTTGGCGCGGGTTATTCATCACTGAACCTGTTGCGTAGCCTGCCAATTCAGCGACTACGCATTGACCGCACCTTCATTCGCGATCTGAATATTGATGATGATGATCAGGTGATTGTGAAAATGATTGTGCATTTGGCACAGCTACTGAATATTGATATCGTCGCCGATGGTGTGGAGAACGCACAACACCTTGCATTTTTGCGTCAGCTGGGCTGTCGCTATATGCAAGGTCGGTATTTTGTTCCCCTGCTTGATGAGCAGGATGTGGCCGACCTGCTGCAACAAGGCCTGCCGCAACCAGATTCGGCGGACGCCAAAAAAAATTTCGGGAGTAGTAAATGACGCAGCAACAGCGCGAAGAAAAACCACTGATGGAACAGGCGGTTATTGAGTTGATGCAGCAGGAGGTTTCGCAGCGCTTGCTGGCGATTCGTATGAATACGGCATTGCATAGCCGACAAAGTGAGGGGCGCAAGACGCAGTTACTGGCTGACCAGACGGTCAGCATGGTGGATGAAGTGATTGGCACCTTTGATGATATGCTGACGCTGATGAAGCTGGCATTGCCTGATGCTTCACGCGAATTCCCGATGGGCTGCCAACGACTCACGAAGCTTTTCACGCAGTTAAGCGGAAGTGCCTGTGCCTTGTCCGGTGCGGAAACCGTGGCAGCACGTTCTTCGACCCTGCAGGAAAAAACCTTCCGTTTACTGTACCGATGCCTTCTCCATCTGTTACTCAGGCCGGAACACCTTCAGGAATTGCGCATTGAAATATGCGCCGAACCAGTCATCACCCTGGTGTTTCAAACGGAGACAGACACCCCGGCACTGCATCATCTGGCTTTGTCTTTGCAGGCTGAGGAAGATGTTCAGGCAGATTACGCTGATACACCGTCATCCGTGAGGGTCTTGCAGGTTTCTCTGATCAATAATGAGGAGAAATCATGAGCCAGACAGCCCATATCAACCCTGTTCGCATGATGATTGTCGATCATCAGCATATGGTCAGAGCAGGACTGTGCAAACTGGTGGAAAGCGCGCCGGATATCAAGGTAGTAGCGGAAGCAGAATCCGGAGAGGATGCGATTGCGCAATACAAGGCTGAACCTGTTGATGTATTGCTTATGGAAGTAAACATGCCTGGCGCTGGTGGTTTTGTGGCTACGCAGCGTTTGTTGCGGATCAATCCATCCATCGCTGTATTATTGATCAGCATGCATCAAAGCGCCGAGCTTGCTGCCAAGGCCTTAAAAATCGGCGCCAAAGGCTTTATCTGCAAATGTTGTAATCCTGATGAGTTATTACATGCGGTGCGCATGGTGCATCAGGGACGCACGTTTCTCGATTCAGAGACGGCGCAGGCATTGGCGATTCACTCGGTAAAAGGCAATCCTGACACTCCGCTGGATGTGCTGACACCGCGAGAATTCGAGGTGTTTGTCTTGCTGGCTCAGGGCTTGCCGGTGAAAGAAATTTACCCCAGACTCTATCTCAGCCCCAAAACGGTGAATGTGCATCGGGCCAATATTCTCGAAAAACTGAAGGCCAAGAACGCGGCAGAACTGGCACGCATTGCCATTCGCCATCATATTATCGAGGCCTGAAGCGGCGACCGATTAAACCGACAAGCGCTGCCGCCCCGTTCCTGAACATCACCTGATCGTGCGTTCATTATCTGTTATCGCACCGTGGCGGCTGTGCTTGTTTTATAGCCTGTATTTTTCGGTTATGGGCATCATGCTGCCTTTTTTTCCGCTTTATCTGGCGGAACTTCAATATACGCCTGTTGCCATCGCTGTTCTGGTGAGCGTTCTTTCACTGGCGAGAATCGTGGCTCCGCCACTGGTCGCCATGTGGCTGGATGCCTGGCCAGGGTGCCATAACCTGCCGGCGATACTGATGCTGCTGGCAGCACTGGCGATGGTGTTGTTATTCATATGGCCATCTTCTTTTTACACTGTTTTGTTGTTGCTTGCCGTGTTTTCCTTTGTCTGGGCCGGCATACTGGCTCCTGTGGATTCGTTGACGGCGCGCCTTGGAGAGCAGACCGGGGGAGGCTTTTATGCGCACATACGATTATGGGGATCCATTGGTTTTATTCTGACTTCCATGGTCGCAGGCGGGCTGTTTAGCTCCGATGTGCTGATGTTGCTGCCGCTGGTGGTGGCTTTGCTGATGCTGTTGATGGGAGCCGATAGCAGCAAGCTGTTTTCTTCCCCGGTGGCGCAGACTTCGGTTACATCAGAGCAGCAGGCATGGCCTCCGGCCTTGCGCCGCCTGATGCTGGCGGCGTTTTTCATGCAGTGTTCACATGGTGCTTATTACACGTTTTACAGCCTGCATTTACAACAACTTGGCTTTACGCATCAGGCAGTGGGTGCCATGTGGACACTGGGCGTTGTCGCCGAGGTACTGTTGATGGCCGGTTTCGGGCGTTTTCCCCAACGGGCTTCGCTGGCTCTGGCCATGCAACTGTGTTTTGCACTGACCATCTTGCGCTGGCTGGGCATTGCCTGGAGCGAAGCATGGTGGTGGCTGGCCTTATGGCAGTGTCTGCATGCTGTCAGTTTTGCCGCCTTTCATGTGTTGAGTGTCACCACGGCCAACCGTCTGGTGGCGGTGCCACATCAGGGACGAATCCAGGGCTGGCTGGCAGCGGCAGGTTTTGGTGTCGGTGGCTCACTGGGTGTGATATTAGCTGGTATCGTGGTTCAGGTCGCTGGCATCTCAACGGCTTTTGTTACGTCTGCAATAATTGCCGGTTGTGGCATGCTGTTATACAGCGGTTTCGGGGAGTCATCGAAATAACCGGTTGCACATAAATTCCGAAAGCGGGAACGCCCTTCACACCGAGAACCACGGGGAGCTCCGAATGTAGGAGCGGTCTCCAGACCGCAAACCGTGTCAGGCTCTGTGGCTCCAAAATAAGGCGTGGTCGCACCCGGCTGACACCGGCTGTTGCCAGCCTGATATGATGCCGCTATATTGCGCCG
>JALSZZ010000051.1 GCA_027075825.1 Mariprofundaceae bacterium
CACTGATTCGCACGGCAGCACCGGCAACTGGCATCGCTGCAGCATCCAGCAAGGCAACATCAATCACTCCGGCTGTGCCTAGCACCAGCGGCAACGTGGTTTGCACAAACGGCGAAAGTGTGGCTGCTGGCGTTGCCCAGTTGGTATCCACATTGACGATGCCCGTACCCAGGTTACCACGCCATGCACCACCAGCATAAGGCGCATTGTTGCTATTCGGCCATGCATTCACCTGATAAGCTCCATAAGGATCGAGTTCCAGCGTCAGATGACCTGTCGCGTCCGTAAGTCCTGCCTGACCATTACCCAGTGTTGCCTGAAAGCTGTAAATATCCCAGGCATTGACCCATACATTGGCGATCGGCTGACCATAAGCATCCTGTGTATAGACATCCACCAGCGCTGCCGGGCGCGTCAGCGGCATGGGAACAAGCGGTGTCACCTGCGACGCTGCATACAAGTCAACCGAACGGGTTTGTGGCAAAAAACCCCAGGCATCGCCTGTCAGCGCCATGGTATCGCCCTGAGCGAAATACACTGTAAACACCCCCGGCGTATCTTCGATCGCGCTGGTGCTGCGATAGCCATAAGGATCGATAACAGGGTTGCCGTAGGCATCAAACAGCGGCGCGCCAGTCACCGGGTCGGTCTGCTGCCTGTTGGCTGCCACGCTGCCATTCACTGGCGTGGCGCCGCCATAAGGATCCTGCAACTGCACCTGTGCCTGCGCAAGTTGCGCGCCCATGCCGCTGTTCACGCCAACCTTGTAGCCAATCAGCATTTCGATATTCCAGGGGGCGCCGGGGCTACCTGCGCCCTGCGCGCCACCGAGGTCATATTGCAGGCGATATACCGTGCCGATTCCAGGCTTGATATATTCGACGGTTTTTGTCACCCAGGCACCTTGTTGATCTGTTCGTTCATCAATAATTTCCAGGCGCACCAGCCCCTGCAATACAGTCAGCCCGGCACCACCAGATGCCGGGTTCCACATATCAAACAACTGCTGATTAAAATCAGGGTGCGCCGGATTGGAAAGATCGTGCATGGCACCGGCATTATCATCAATGCTGATACTGGTAGTGCTGATCATCAGATAACCATTGGGCAGGCCATTATTATCATAGCCCACTCCGGCATGAGTAACCCGGTAAGGCGTGGCCGCTGTATAGACAGCCGTATCCACCACTGCCGGGCCATCGGCTTGTGGCGTGGTCAGATTGGCAGGTTGAAAATCTGCCGGATTAATGAAAGCCGTGCTCTTCGGCGGCGTAATAAAGCTGTAGCGCATCATATAGCCGGGAGCGCCAAGGAACTGAGGATCGGCAGCGGCAAGGGTTTGTTGCCCATGCATGGTAAAACCGGCTGTTGCGCTGATGGTTTCAAACTGAACTGTGCCCCGGCTGTCCAGCAGGCGGTGCGTGCTCACCGTTGGCGCGTTGCCCAGCGTGCTGCTGGTACGGGCTGTTTGCGTACCGCCATCACGCAGGAAATAAACCTGATCAGGCTGCGCCTGACCCTGTGGGCCGCCCATGGGAGAAGTGGACAGATAGACCTGGACATCCCCGGCTGCCAGCTGTGGCACCAGGGTAGTCACCGGATAGGTTGCAGCGCTCGCGCTCATGCTGGCACAGCAACTGATCAGCATGGCAAGCCATGCATACGCAATATGCGTAATTGTTTTGTTCATTCGGAACATTTCTTCCTCCTGCATCATTGGTTCGGCAATATATCGGCAACGGGCAACGCCTCCAATCCTAGCACCTGAATAACGCCCCGACAATAGGGGGCCAACAGTGTGTTTTGTTGGCCAGAACACTGCTTTTCTGGCGGGCTCCGCCACCCTCTGTCGTCATTGCTGTCCCGAATCGGAATACGGGGTAACGAATCCGCAATTTGCGGGCATTCTGCACCTGCGCTGGATGCTGAAACAAGTTCAGTATGACGGTAGTGAATGGTTGCCGGTTTTAGCCAGCATGTGACACTTTTGGTCACACCCATCAACAAGCAACGCAGAGTCCGGCATGTGTACGAGGAATATCAATCCATCCTGAGTTTATTCATTGTTGAATGTAATGTGTATTTTTTGAAAAATAACAATAGGGTTTGCACTGGTTTCAGGAGATGATGGCTATGATAACCCTGGAAAGAGTGGGCAACACTTACGATAACGGCGATGTAGGGATGACTGCTTTTTTACAAAGCATGTTGCGTGCAAAAGCATTGATTGCCGGGATTGTTGGCCTGACGCTGTTGCTTGGTGTGGCTTATGCTATACTGGCAACACCGATTTATCGTGCTGATGTTTTGTTGCAGATAGAAGATCAGCAACCTGCTATCTCAGGCATGGAAGGCCTGGATATTTTAACAGGGGATTCTTCTGCCAGCGAGACGGCTATTGAACTCATTCACGCCAGATCAACACTGAAAGTTGCTATTGAAGCTTTGAATCTGGACATTATCGCCAAACCCTTGCTTTTTCCCCTGATTGGAAACTTTGTTTTCCGTCATTACAGCGACAACGGTCTGGCGCAGCCGCTGTTGAATCTGGGGGGCTACTGTTGGGGTGGGCAACGCATCAGTGTAACCCGCCTGAATGTTCCTGAGTCATTTTCAGGTGAGCCCCTGCTGCTGACTGCCGTCAACAATACCAGCTATACCTTACACGATAATGATGGCCATTTGCTGCTTAAGGGTACTGTCGGTAAACTTACCGAGCAGCAGGGTTTTCAGCTTCTCGTGAACGATTTATATGCGCATCCGGGGGATAGCTTTGTCCTTTCCCGTGAGTACTATGAAGATGCTCTTGATGCCTTGTCTGAACGGGTATCTGTAGCGGAAGAAGGAAAACAAACAGGTATATTACGCCTGTCTGTCACAGGAGAAGACCGAAGTCAGAATATTCTTCTGGCCAACAAGCTGGCAGAAGCCTATATCGCCAGAAATTTAAAAAAATTATCGCAGAAAACACAAAATGCGCTTGATTTCCTGTATCGGCAGTTGCCTGTCATCCGGAAAAAAATGGAACAGTCCGAACAGAAACTCAATGCATTCAGGCTGAAAAAAGGCTCGGTTAATCTGGAAATCGAGACGCAGGCTATTTTACAACAAATCGTCTCACTGGAAGAACAGCAGTCTGCGCTCGATGTGAAAAAAGCTGAGATGGGGCAGATGTTTACGGGCAGACACACGGTGATCCAATCACTATTGGCCAAAGAACAACGCTTGCGTGCAGACAAGGCAAAACTTGAAAAGCAAATTAAAGACCTGCCTGCCACGCAACAGGAGTTGTTGCGCTTGTCGCGTGATGTGAAAGTATCTTCAAGCCTTTACACGTTGATGCTGAATAAAGTGCAGGAACTGGAAGTTGTCAGGGCAGGCATTGTGCCTGATGTGTATGTGGTGGACGAGGCTTTCTCCCGTCGTCAGCCTGTTGCCCCAAAACGGGTACTGGTTGTGGTTGGGGCTATGGTGCTTGGTTTTTGCATATCGCTGTTTGTTGTGTTGTTGCTGCATGCGTTTTACGGTGGTGTTGAAGATCCGACAGATATTGAAAAGCTCGGTTTATCCGTTTACGCCATGATTCCGCATGCATCAGTGCAAAACAGACTGGATCAGAAAATGATTCCAGGAAAAAAACATGTAAGCAATAGAGATACCCTGTTGTTTTCGCACGATCCATTGCATATCAGTATTGAGGCATTGCGCAGCTTCCGCACGAATCTTCGCTTTTCCATGTCTGATGCAAAAAACAATATTCTGATGTTAACCGGCCCGTCGCCGGGGGTCGGGAAGTCATTTATCTCGGCGAACCTGTCCGCACTGCTCGCGCATTCTGATTTTCGCATACTGGTTATTGATGCTGATATGCGAAAAGGTCATCTGCACCGTTATTTTGCCTGTGAGCGTGGCCAGGGGCTCTCTGAGCTGCTTTCTGGTCAGGCTTCGTTGAATGATGTGCTGCAGCAGCATACTGCACTGGAAAATCTGTCATTGATCAGCCGTGGCAAAGCTCCGCCCAATCCCGCTGAATTGCTATCGCATCCGCGTTTTGATGCTCTGCTACAAAAATGTTCAGGGCTGTATGATTTTGTGATCATTGATACACCACCGGTACTGGCTGTCACCGACCCTGTTATTATTGGCAAATATGCAGGCATGGTGGTGATGGTTTTGCGAAGTGGCATGCATCAGCCACAGGATATTTTGCGCGCCAGAGACACATTGGAAAAAGCGGGTGTTGCACTAAATGGCGCAATACTCAATGACGCGGGTAAGCATTCCCTGTACGGCTACCATGGCTATCGTCGGCAAGGCTATCAATATACATATGATTACCAGCCAGAAACCTAAATGGAGAGCGTAGCGAGGGATTCCCGTTTTGAGGTGTGATTTTTGCCTGTTTGAGGCAAATAGCAGGGACTATTTAACGAAAACAGGTGGAAATCAGGGGCAACATGGGGATTCCGCAGCAGCTCTTTCCATTCCCGGACAACCTCCTGGTAGCCACAAATATTACACTCGCAGACACCAGAAGCATCGGGTCAGGGCGCAGATCGATCCGGACTGTGTTGCTATTTCATTTTGCGTATGACTGATTCGCATTTGAAGGAACTGGTCGTTAAAGCGCTTCAATCGTTATCGATCCGTGTTGCGGGTGCGGCGCTCGGTTTTTTGCTCACCGTCATGCTGGCACGTTACCTGGGAGCGGAAGGAGCCGGGGTCTATTTTATTTGTCTTTCCATTATTGCGATACTGGCAGGTATTTCCCGTCTTGGTTTTGATGATGCGATTGTGCGCTTTATTGCGGCGCATGCTGCCCACTGTGAATGGCATGCTGTACAGACTGTGCACACTTATGTGATACGCATTGTGATGATAAACGCCACGATTATGAGCATAATTTTATTGATTGGCTCGCCCTGGCTGGCGTATTATTTTTTTGATGATACAAACAAAACCATCTTTATTCAAATTGCTGCGGCAGCTATTTTCCCTTTCTCGGTGTTAATGGTATATGCAAATGCATTGCGTGGCATGCGTGTGATTGTATTTTCTCAACTGCTGAAGGCGGTGCTTGTCAGTTTGATGACGTTGATCCTGCTGTATCCATTCATCACCATATGGGGCGTGCAGGGAAGCATCATGGCCTACACGCTGGCAAGCATGATAAGTTGTGGCTGTGCTGTCTGGTGCTGGCGTTATTCATTGCGACATAAAATTTCTTCGTGTCTGGCGGGGCAGGTGAACCGGACTGATGTGAAGAAACGACTGATGGCAAGCAACTGGCCATTGTTTGGCGTGGCACTGTCTGGTATTGTGATTCAGCAGGCGGCCATTATTTTTTTGGGTAGCTGGAGCAATGAAGCTGAAACCGGTGTGTTTGCAATTGCACAGCGCGTATCATTTTTGCTGTTGTTTCCCTTATTCGCGGTGATTAGTATTCTCTCCCCCAAGATTGCAGCCTTGCATCACAAGCGGAAGCTTGCATCTGTCAGCGCATTGATGCGGCAAACCACACTGGGCCTTACGCTTATTGCCTTGCCCGTTGGCGCAGTTGTTTATCATTTTGCAAATGAGGTTCTTGCCCTGTTCGGCAGCGATTTTGCTGACGGTGTCTCAATACTGCGCATTCTTTTAATCGGGGTAGTAGTGAACACCATGACAGGGCCTGCTGCAGAGTTTCTGATGATGACGGGAGGAGAATGTATTGTCCGCAATATCAATATATCCGGAGCAGTGCTATTGTGCTTTTTTTGCTTCCTTCTCATTCCTTTTTATGCGGCAACAGGTGCTGCAATTGCCGTGAGTGCATCGTCGGTTTTGCTCAATATAACAATGGCAACGACGGCGTGGCTGCGCTTGCGTAAGGGAACATATTGCACATGATACGTTATATACGTCGGTGGCGCAGGCACAGACGACAACAGCGCTTTTATCGGGAGCATTCAGTCGGTGCGTATACCTACGGGGTACCTGCCGTGTTTAGCTGGGGTGAAGGCTCAACGTTGCGTATTGGCAAATTTTGCTCCATTGCAATGAATGTAAAAATATTTCTCGGTGGAGAACATCGCACAGACTGGATTTCCACCTATCCGTTTCCAGAGCAATTCAGGCGTGTAACCCCTGTCCCGGGTCATCCCTTCAGTCGTGGTGATGTGTTGATTGGTAACGATGTATGGATTGGCGAAGGCGTAACGATCATGTCAGGTGTAACGATTGGCGACGGCGCTGTATTGGGGGCCGAAGCAGTTATTACCCGTGATGTGCCGCCATATGCCATTGTTGCAGGCAATCCGGCACGGCTTTTGCGATTTCGCTTCGATGCTGCGCAAATTGATCGATTATTATCGGTGCGCTGGTGGGACTGGCCTGTTGAAAAAGTTATTGACCATGCCCCCCTGCTGATGGGGGATCAGTTGGATGATTTTCTGGCTCGTTATACCCCGAACTCAGAGAAATCCGATGCATAACGGCGATCATTGTACAGATTACTATGCCAATGACCGCCCTGCATTGTTACACGCCATTGGTGAACATGCCGGTAAGGTGCTGGATGTAGGCTGCGGTGAAGGTGTGTTGGGCAGTCAGTTGCTGGCGCGGGGCATTGCCGATTCGGTTACAGGGGTCGAATATCACATGCCTGCCGCCACTGTTGCCAGTGCTTGCCTGACCCGGGTATTCTGCGGTGATATAGAAGACCTCCTCAATCCTCCTTCTGAACTGAGCAAGCAGGCCTTTGATTGCATTCTTTGCGGTGACGTGCTGGAGCATGTGCGTGATCCATGGCGCACGATCGCTGGCTTATCACGATTGCTGTTGCCGCGTGGCAGAATGATTGTATCCGTTCCCAATGTGCGCCACTGGAGCGTCGTTTTTCCTTTGTTGTTGCAAGGCAAGTGGCAATACCGTCAACAGGGCATTCTTGATCGCACGCATTTGCGCTTTTTTACACGCAGCACTGCCATGGAACTGACGAGTATCGATCATCTGACGCTTACTTCGTGTCAGCCTTTGTGTTACAGGCGCGCAGATCGCTTGTTATCGGCATGTTCGCTGGGCCTGCTGGATGGTTTTGTTGCTACGCAGTGGCTGATGGTTGCACATCATGTGGACTGAAGACGCTCCACTGTTGATTATTTGTGGTTTGCACCGTAGCGGAACAACGCTGATCGGTGAGCTGTTGCGGCGTTCAGGTGTCACTGTTGTACACGAACCGTTGAATGAGCGTTTCGGGGTGCGTGACGTGCCGCTTGCCTACCCTTATGTTCATGCAAAGGGTGGAGAATATGCCGCCTTTATTCATCAGGTGGCGAATTTGCAACTTCCCTGGAACACCAACCCCCGTCACCTGCATCTTCCTCTTTGGAAAAAAACCTGTTATCGCATAACGGGAGGGCGAAGTGGCTTGCGCTGGCGCTGGCTCCGGCTCCTTGCCTTGCCGGGTATTCATCCCGCCTTGTTGTGTTTTAAGGATCCGTTTCTGTCATTAGCAACACCTTACTTGCTACAGCATATTCCCTGTCGAATTTTATGCCTGGTACGTCATCCGGCAGCGATTCATCTCAGCACGCAACGTCGCCAATGGTTTTTTGACAGCAGTAACCTGTATCGTCAGGCGGAATTAATGAGGGATTATGGCCAGTACATGACTGATTCGGAGCAACAACTGGCAACGCATCATCATGCCGCAAGCATTGCCTTGTTATGGAAGGTGATGATTCACATTAACTTGCCTTTAACCACGCAGCAAGACCGCTTTATGCTATGTACACATGAGGAATTTTGTTCCCATCCATTGCAGGTGACTGAGAAGATTTTCCAGCACTTTCGTTTGCCTTTGACTACATCAGTCAAAACATTTGTGGAGCAAACAACAAAGGGAACCCACACAACCGGAAAGCATTTGCACGATTTTCATCGCAACAGCAAAGCATTGCCTGATCAGTGGCAAACAGAGCTTGACAACACAACGAAGGCAATAATCCATGATATTGCCCGGAAAGAAATAACACGCATTTATGACAACTGAATCTATCAAAGAAACCATACACGGCTCCGTGTTTTTTTCGTTTTGTCAGGCCGAAACGAGTGGCTGGTGTGCGGAACAATGCGTATGTTCAACGCAGAAACCGGAAACACAGGGATGAATACATCCATACAAAAAAAGCAATATGATATCCCGCTGATTGAATGTTGTTTTTTATTGTTTTTATTCATGTTCCCTTTATGGCCGGAATACGCAGTCATCAAGCCAGGCAGCCTGCCGGGAATAAATGTTCAGCGTTTACTGGTTGTTATTGTTTTCGCCTTATGGTGTCTTATTTTGCTGTTATCCCCGGCATATTACCGTCGTATGATTGAGTTTGTTCAGCATTATGCCTGGTTGACAGGGTTGTTACTGCTGATGCTGGGGTGGAAATTATGCAGCGTCAGCGTTGCCGCCGAGCCTTTGCATGCTTTATTCAGTGCTGTTCGCGATACCGTTTTTTCTTTGCTGCTGATGCTGATGACTGCATCCATTTATGCGCGCCCTGCGCAATTATACCGGGCGATTGTGGTTTTGCTGCTGGCTGCACTGGTGGTCGTTTTACTGGCTGTGCCTGAAGTGATCATGGAAAAAAATATCATTGCGCAAGTGGTTCCTGTGACCTCTGAATACACCGAATCAGCAATTTCCAGCAAAATACGTGATGATGTCTATCGGGCACAGGCTACATTTGCTCATCCCTTGTCGTTAGCACAATTTCTGGTTATGATCCTGCCGCTAAGTCTGGTGCTGATTATGATGCATCGTTCATGGAAAAATGTCTTATTGGGTACGGTGACGACGATCTTGTGTGCCTGGGGAATATTTGTCACGGGGTCGCGTTCTCCTCTGGCAATCATGGCTTTTCTTCTGGCAGCTTTTTTGATCATGCGCCTGCTATCGTCCTCTTTTCGTGATCGTATGGATTATCTTCGTGCCGCCAGTTCACTGTTGCTCCTGCTAATTGCTGTGGTGATTGGCGGTGACTGGCTGTTGTCGTTAATTGCGGGAAGCTCAGAGAGCGAAGCAATGAGCTCGTATTACAGATTACGGCAGCTTGAACTGGGTATCCCTTTGATTGGGCAGCACCCTTTATTGGGTTATGGCCCCGGGCAGGCAGCAGCTACGATTGGTATGGTGGCTCAAACGGTAGATAATTATTTTTTGACGCTGGCGCTTGAATCAGGCATGCCTGAATTGCTGGCATTCGTATTATTGATCTTGCTGTTGCTGATCCATTTGTGGACGGCTGCGATGCATAGCCATGATCGTTCAGCGCGATTATTATTGATGGCGCTGTTTTATTCTACTTTAGGGTATTTTTCTTTTTTAACCATTATTTCCCTTAAACAGGTCATGCCGTTGGTGTTTATCATGTGTGGCATGGGGCTGTCGGTTAAGCTTCAGGAAGACCAACAGGGGCATAGATGACCGGATACAAATGCGGAATAATTACCACATGAACAAAACATTGCATGCCGTGTTCCATTGCTTATGGATGTTTTTGTTCACCTTGTCAGGCAGCCAGGCTTTGGCGGAGACGGGTGGGTCGCGCTCTGTCACTATTCATCCGGATCTGTTGCCGCAAATGGACTATCACGCAGAGTTGGGAGGGGTTAACACAAATTTTTTTCGCTCGTTTGAGGATTGGTCAGATCCGCGTTTGTGGCAAGCTATGCGGGATGCCGGTATTCGCATGATTCGTTTTCCAGGCGGTCTGGCAAACTGGTATCAATGGCATGATGGCAGTATCGATACGACGGGGCAGCATGTGTTTCCTTTTATGAAACAAGGAAAAAACACATCCGTTCCACTATTGCCTGTTATTCATCTGGCGAAGCAATATCATATTCAGATTTGTTATGTTGTGAATATCATGCAATCTGAGGCTGAAATTGAAGCATTAAGTGCTTTTTGGGTAAAGCACAATGCACCTGTTGCGTGGGTAGAGTTTGGAAATGAATACTTTCATCCAAAGTTTTCTGCGGATATTGGTGGCCTCAAGGGCTATATCGCAGCATCCCGCAAGGCGCTGGCTGCCTTGCGGCGTGGTGGTTACCGTGGCAAAAGCTCGCTTTCCGTTGCTCCGGCCCGGGTATGGGGGCGACGCGACAGAAAAGACTTTATTGCCTGGAACAGAGAACTCTCACACGCTGACATACATCAGTTTGATGCACTTAATATCCATTACTACCTTCCCTTCGATGAAAATAACTTTTCCCGCACATACGAAAAAGGCACTGATCATTTTCGCACTGTCATCAGGCGATTGCGCACCCTGTTCCCTGGGAAAGAACTCTGGGTGACTGAATGGAACCTGGCAAGGCCAGCCAAATCCAGCGTTTTCAACACAATGCAGCATGCTCAGTGGGTGTTACACATGCTGACCACATTTCATGAGATGAAAATCGATATTGCAGCCTATCATCTTTTTAATGGCAGAGGCTGGGAGCTATGGAGCTGGAAGCGTGGTGAACGCCGTTTGCAGAAACCATCAACGATACGCCGCATTCCCTATTTTACGTTTTCCATGTATAACAAGGCAAGTAAACATGCGAGCAAACTGGCAATTTATCGTGAACGCTCATTAGAGGGTATCATTTTTTGGCAACACAATCACCTGATGCTACTGCTATCGAATACTGCGAATACCGGGGTTCATATCAAAGTGAAATACAAAGGAAGGGATTTATCCCTGTCACAGGCAGCAACCCTGGTGGCCATGCCCATGCAGCGTAATGGCAGCCTGCTAAGTCGGGAACCAGAAGAAGAACATTATATCCCCCGCACAACCCATACCATGGCATTAAGCGCTTATGGCTTTGGCCTGTTCGAGTTTAATATCCAGCCGTGACACAAGTAGCCGTTGTGCTGGTAAATTATTTTGGCGCTGAGGATACTGCCCTGTGCCTGGAATCTTTACGCCAGTCTGATGAGTCTGTGCAAGTGGTGCTGGTTGACAACTCACCGAATGATCCTGAACTGAAAAAGGTGCTACAAAACCACCCTGAAACGCATTTAATCAATGCGTCTGAGAATCTGGGCTTTGGCACAGGTAATAACCTTGGTATTGACTGGGTATTATCCAGGACCAACTGCGAATACATATTTATCCTCAATAATGATGCGACAGTAAAACCTGATACGCTTACGCATCTCATTCGGGCAATGAATAAGCATTCAGAAGCTGGCATCGTGGCTCCCCGGATCGTGCTTGCGGAAGATCCATCCAGGCTTTGGTATGGCGGCGGAGAGGTGGACTGGAAGCGCGGAGGCGGGAGAGTTCCGGGCGTACCTGGCCCAGCGGATGCTCCACTGGCCATGACTCCGCGCTACGTTACCTTTGCTTCCGGTTGCACCATGTTTGTCAGGCGGCAGGTGCTTGAGGAACACAAGGGATTCGATCCGAGATTCTTCATGTATGAAGAGGATCTTGAATTGTCTCTCCGGGTTCAGAAATCTGGATGGAAGATCTGGTATGAAGCGAATGCCCTTGTGGTGCATGTGGGACAAGCGAGTTTAAGAAAGAGCGGGAAGTTTTCAGGTGCCTGGGATCCAAAGAACCCCAACTTGCCTTTTTATGCGTATCATATGTCTCGTAACAGGCTTATTACCATGCATGAACATGCAAGAGGAATGAACCGGGTAACCTTTTTTGTTTTTTTTTCAATATTTGTGTCAATTAAATTAGTAAGATTTATGATCAACTTTCGTTGGGATGGGGTGTGTGCGATGTTTCAGGGCTTTCATTCGTACAAAAAAATCGTGAAAGGTGAAGAATTGTGAGTACATGGTGGCATATCGTCAAAGAAGATATGAGAGTATTTTGTTTGATTCACCCCCAAAAAGGATTCTTAAAATACATATACTATCCTGATTTTCGGGCAGTCATATTGTTTCGAATCAGTCAGCTTTTATACAAAAATAAAATAACGAGACCTTTTTCTTATCTGATCACAATGATGAATGATTTCGTCACAGGTGTCTGGATTGGTCCCAGAGTTGAAGCCGGCCCTGGCTTGTTTCTGGGGCATCCCAGGGGGCTGGTCATAAACCCGACTGCAAAAATAGGGGCCTATTGCTCTGTCATGCAGAGAGTCACAATAGGTGGTCCCAATGTAACGATTGGTAATTATGTTGAAATCAATTCTGGCGCACAAATTATCAGTAACGCGAGAGGTAAAGGGCGACTACAGGTCGGGGATCACGCCATTATTGGTGCAGGAGCTATGGTAATACAGGACGTACCGCATCAAAGTGTGGTTGTTGGTGTGCCTGCCAAAGTAGTTAAAAAAATCAGTGAATCAGAAAACTGGATGGCATTTCGCAAAAGGAGAAACGGGAGCGGGTATGCCTGAAATATCGGGTACGGTATCACCACATCAATCAATTAAAAGAGTGATTGCTTTCTCTTTTATGCCTGTTCTTGCTCCGGATAACCCTCGCTTGTCTTTTTTTACCTTTCATATCATCCGCAACCGCGTGCTGTGTATGAGCGAGTATGCCACAGGCAGACAACGGTTGTATTTTGCACCGGGCTTCCCATTGTATCTTTTCAGACTGAGTGTTCGCCATGCATTGGCCGGACGCTGGCACGCTATTGCCGCGATTATGCGTGGGCTGGCTGATGCCTTCTCCGTGCTTCAGGGAGACCGTAAATGACGAAAAGCTGGTGGTCACTGTTGTTGTTTCCCTTTATGCGCTATTTTCGTCGCAAACGTCTGGCGCATATGCTGCGTATGTTTCCTGATCTTGGTTCCCTGTCGGTATTGGATGTCGGGGGGCGCAGTATGATCTGGGAGATTTTGCGCACCGATTTTGGTGTTGTTCCCGCCCGGCTGGTAATTGTGAATACGGCGGAAGATGCCCACCCCATAAAAGGCTATACCGTTCATATTGCCGATGGTCGGCAGCTTCCTTATACTGATCATGCATTTGATCTGGTATTTTCAAATTCGGTTATTGAGCATGTAGGCGATATGCAGGATATGCAGTGTTTTGCCTCAGAATGCATGCGGGTAGGTGTTAATGTTTTGATTCAAACACCCAACCGCTGGTTTCCTGTTGAGCCACATTTGCTTGCATTGTTTATCCACTGGTTTCCCTTGCCGGTGTTCCACCGGCTATTGTTTTTATCGCTGCGATGGTGGACGTTATTGTTTGACCGCGCCCGCTTGCGGCTCATCGTTAAGCATATTCATTTATTGGATCGCCGGGAGTTCTCAGCTTTGTTTCCCGGGCTTCCATTGCATACGGAGAAAATATTCGGCATGAGCAAATCATTCACTGTTTCGCAGCGGTGTCGTCACTGATGGTCGCCCAGATTGATCGTTGTTATGTTCATCATCGCTGGCAGCGGGCTCTCCCCCGTCTGCTCGCCTATACATTGTTTGAAGGTCGTCCGTTAACAACACGGGGGCGGTGGATCAATCCACTGGTTTTCGCTAATATGGCATTATTAAAGCGATTGCCATTAATGCAGTCGATTGATCGTCCTGTGTTTATCACTGGTATGGGCAGAAGCGGCAGCACACTGCTTGGTGTGGTACTTTCCATGCATCGTGATGTCGGCTTTCTTAATGAACCCAAGGCATTGTGGCACTGCATCCACGCAGGCGAAGATGTAATCGGCAATTATAGCAAGAATGAAGCATCATATCGCCTGGATGCAGCCGATTGCAGTGACGAAATGATTGACGCAGCCCATCGCCTTTATGCTGCGTATCTGCGTCTGGGGGGAAATTCCCGCATTGTTGATAAATATCCGGAAATGTTGTTCAGAACGGGGTTTGTGCGTCATATCTTCCCTGATGCGCGTTTTCTTTTTCTGGTTCGTAATGGCTGGGATACATGTCAGTCTGTTGTCAAATGGTCGCAATGCAAAGGAACCGCACATGGGCAAGAAATTCACGACTGGTGGGGAACTGATGCGCGTAAATGGCGGCTCATGGTGCAGCAATTGTTGCGGCCAGATCCCCGCTATAAGGCGTTGTCAGCCATGGCAGATCATTTATCCGATCATCGTTTGATGGCTGCAACAGAATGGATTGTAACGATGCGCGAAGGTCTGCGTCAAATGCAGTTACTGCCTGATGCAGTATTGATGGTGCGTTATGAAGATCTTGTCAGCAAGCCTGAGGAGACGTTACAGCAGATTGTCGCCTTTACCGGCCTTGCGCCGGACCCTGTGATGTACCATTACGCCAGTCAAAGCATGCGTGCCGTTTCTTCACAGCAAACGTTTCCCATGCCTGAGCCAATTGCTTCCTTGTTTCGGGAGACAATGCATATGCTGGGTTACCATGATCAGTGATGAAGGTGGATACATGATATGAGTGTTTTGCCGGATAACAGAACAGGGAAGAAAACGTCACGCCGTTTATCGCCAGCATCTGCCTTAAAAGTGGCTATGGTTGAACCTGTTGGCGGCCATGGTGGTATGGCTCCTTACGATCTTGGTTTATGTGACGGACTTGCAGCGTCAGGCTGTGATGTCACGCTGTACACATGTGAAATCAACCCTCCATATGCCAGTAGCTTTACAACCCGAACCTGTTTTTCCGGCGTTTATGGTCAGGCTCCCGGTTGGTTGCGCGGGATTCGTTTCACCATCGCTACCTTGAAAATCATGATTGAGGCAATGCGCAATGGTGTGCGCGTTTTTCATTTTCATTTATTCCAGTCGGGCATACATGAACTTTTGCCGCTGTTATTTGCCCGCTTGTTTTTCGCCAGGGTTCTTGTCACTGCGCATGATGTAGAACCATTGGAAGCGCATCTTTCTGCACCGTTTTCTGTGCGCTGGTCTCTGCAGCTTGCGCATGCGATTATTGCGCACAATGCCTCAAGCCGCAACACACTGATTAAGCAACATGACGTTCATCCGAATGATGTGCATATCATTGCACATGGTAATTATCTTCATTGTTTGCCGCCGCCTCCCGGACAAAAACAGGCGCGTCACGCCCTGGGACTGAAGCAGGATGTGCCACTGTTATTGTTTTTTGGTCAGATCAAGGAATCCAAAGGTCTGGACTTATTGCTGCATGCCATGGCGCAAGTTGTGCGTATTCGAAGTGATGTACAGCTACTGATTGCAGGCCGACCATGGAAGAATGACTTTTCGTCTTATATGCAGATCATCGAAAACAAGGGACTGTTGCAGCATTGTTACCTGCATATTCATTATATTGAAGAAGAAGATGTGCCTTTGTATTACGCTGCTGCTTCACTGCTGGTATTGCCTTACCGAAAAATTTATCAAAGTGGTGTGCTGCTGATGGCAATGAGCATGGCTACTCCGCTACTGGCCGCAGATTTGCCGGGTATGACGGATGTGCTCGGTCACGAGGAAAAGTACGGTATGTTGTTTCGTCATGATGATGTTGATGATTTATCCAGGAAGATACTCACCTGTCTGGAGCGAAAAGAACACATCATGCAGCAGGCAGCGGCTGCTAAAATGAGAATGCAGGAAGCTTACAACTGGCATCATCTGGCCAGGCAGACAAAAGCGCTCTATCTGAAAACCATTCAGGCATAACGCATTAAATAAGGAAAACTGTTTCATTGAAAGAATTAGCAATTCTGGGGACGCGAGGTATCCCCGCTGCACACGGTGGCTTTGAAACATTCGCCGAACATCTGGCGCATTACCTCGTCAAACGTGGCTGGAAGGTGACGGTGTATTGTCAACAGGAAGGGAAAGGAAGTGTTACAGCGGAAATATGGCAGGATATTACGCTTGTGCATATCCCTGTAGCTGTGAAGAGCAGTGCCTGGGCGAGCATCATGTTTGATATGCGTTCCACATGGCATGCCAGCAGGAGACACTCTCTTGTTCTGACGCTGGGCTACAATACTGCCTGTTTCAGCATACTTTACCGCTTGTTTGCTGTTAAAAACATTTTTAATATGGATGGCATGGAGTGGAAGCGTCAAAAATGGCGGTTTTACGAAAAAATATGGTTGTATTGCAATGAACGAATCGCATGCAGGCTGGGGCATCATCTGATTGCCGATCATCCTGCGATTGCGCAGCATTTGTCCACCCGGGTGCAACAAAAAAAAATTACCATGATTCCTTATGGTGCTGACGAAGTTCAATACACCGATGTGGAATTTTTGAAACCATTTTCACTAACGCCGCAAACTTACGCATTATGCATTGCGCGGATTGAGCCAGAAAACTCGATATTGGAAATCATATCAGCATTCACCAGTATGCCGCGCACCATCAGGCTGGTAATACTCGGTAAACTTGAACCTGATCGCCATGCCTATCATCGCAAGGTCCTGGCTGCAGCCAATGAATCGGTAGTCTTTCCCGGAGCGATTTATCATCAGCAGCAGGTTCAGGCCTTGCGCTATCATAGTCGCTTGTATGTACATGGACACCAGGTAGGCGGCACCAATCCCTCTTTGCTGGAATCGCTGGCTGCGGGTACAGCTATTCTGGCACACGACAATCCCTTCAACCGTTGGGTAGCCGGGGGAGCAGCATGTTACTTCAGTAATGTAAAGGAATGTACCAAAGAAATGAACCGTCTTCTGAATGAAGCTTCGGATGATGAGTTGCAACGGATGCGTGCGCGCAGTGTGCAACAATTTCATGAAAAATTTCAATGGCATGATGTGTTACAAAAATATGAACAATTATTAACGCATGTCGCCTCCTGACTGGTCACTGTGCGTTGCTTCAACATGACGGTCAGTAGGCATTTTTATGCACAAACCCTTTGAAAATAGTGAGCAGGATAACATAGATATCCAAAAAAACCGACCAGTTATTGATATACCACAAATCATACTCCACGCGCTTTTCCATTTTCTCCAGCGTGTCCGTTTCGCCACGCAGGCCATGCACCTGTGCCCAGCCGGTAATGCCCGGTTTCACTTTGTGGCGCAGCATATAATCCGGTATCAGTCGGCGATACTCTTCGTTATGTGCCACAGCGTGTGGTCTTGGCCCGACAATCGACATATCCCCTTTCAGCACATTGAAAAACTGCGGCAGTTCATCCAGCGATGTGCGCCGCAGGAAAGCGCCAAAAGGAGTGATCCGCTCATCATTCCTGCGTGCCTGCTGAACGTTATCCCCGTTCTCGCTGACCATCATCGTGCGGAATTTCCATACCACCACCTTTTTACCCTGCAAACCATAGCGTTCCTGACGAAACAGGATATCACCGGGAGAAGTCAGTCTGATAATGATGGCAATAATCAGCATCAGCGGCGCTACAGCACACAAAATCACAACAGCACCAACCATATCCTCCAGTCGTTTGATGTAATTATTGATGCCAATCATAGGCGTTTCGCGCAGCGAAATCACGGTCGCCCCGTTCAGGTCGTAAACATGACGTTCGCCCAGCAGTGAGGCGGTGAACAGATCAGGAATCATATACACCGAGGCTGTGGTATTTTGCAGCGCTGCCAGCAACTGCCTGATCAGTGCGTGATCTTCGACAGGCAGCGCAATAAACACAATATCAGTATGCCTCTCCTGCACATAATGCATAATGTGCTGATGATCAGTGCCATCACTGAACACTGCCTGCAGGCGAAATCCCATCCACAGTTCATCTGTCAGTGTTTGTTGCAGATTCCGGGCAGCCTCCCCTTTACCGACAACGACAACAGTACGGCTGTTTTTCCCGTGTTTGCGCAGGTAATTCAACACAGTGCGACGTGCCAGATGCGTGCAGGCCAATAGCACAGGCATGCTGAGCAACCACACGCTGATCGCTTGCGTTGAATATATCGCCACCTGCTGACTGATCACACAAAAAAACAACAGGATGGAGGCAATCAACAGCCACGCCAGTAATAATTGCCGTAACTCGCTGAGGAAGCTGCTGCCTCGCCAGCGCCGGTACACCTGCATATTCTCCAGTACAACCGGTGTCAGCAAAGCAGTCATGATCAGCAGTGCATCATAGGCCCGCCAGTCGTCGCCATAAAAAACAGCACCAGTGGCAGTGACAATACCAGCATCAGTGTATCCAGAATGCGCATGCCACCTGAAAAAAAGTCATGGTGTTCGCGTAGGATAATTTCCCTCCCCGCTATGTATGGCGAACAACAGCGTAAGCTCTGCTATATTGAGCATCCTTCCCTTATTATTCAAATAAAGGAAAGGATTAAAGGCGTGTTTATGATCAAATATCAGATCCTGGCGAGGACGCTTCGCGCCCGCGCCAATTGGCTGCGAATAGCATACGATTCTTGCAATCAATAAGCGGCGCATATGCAGAAGGCGTAGTATCGAAATCAGTTGAAGACGTGTCAATCAGGCCGTCGGCAGTCTGTTTCCCTGCGTCAGCGTCTTTCCAACCCGAAACGTTGGCACATAGCCCCACCATGCCCGCGAAAACGCGACTTCCGGCTAACAGCCTGATGACCAGCGAGGCCATGTTTGAGGGTAAAGTAAAGGGCGGCAGGTGCAAGATGCGGATGACTATCGCAGTCCGGCCCGCATCCTCACAGCGTTCCGCAAGTGACACAAGTCCCCAAAAAAGGGGATGCTACACGAACACCCCCTTTCTTTCCTATGGGCCTTATTGCCCGGCGTAACGCACGCCCACGCCGCTGATGCCGGCAGGCGTGCCGTTGTACAGCAATGCATTGCCGTTATCCCTGACCATGTAGTTCGTGGTGCCCGCGCCGTTATCTGCCTGAACCATGACATCCTGCACACCATCACCATTCCAGTCCGTTAGTGCATACTGAGTAGGCGTGAAGGTAGCGTTTTGCATGTACAACAGGCGCTTTCTGGCATTGGTAATGGGGTCACGCACATCAACCACAGGACGGCCATTGCTGACCAGCGTCGCACCGAGTACCACTTCATCACCGGGAACACCATCCACATCGCCCACCAGCA
>JALSZZ010000052.1 GCA_027075825.1 Mariprofundaceae bacterium
GTAGTCAATGCAAAGAGCCTGTCGATATTCCCGCTGAAGCGCTGATTGCCGCCGGTGTGCCAAAACATGAAGTGGGGACGTTTCAGCCCATGCAGGGCAAGGGGTGCAGCGTCTGCAATGGCACAGGTTATAAGGGTCGCGTGGGTATTTACCAGGTGATGCCGGTGTATGAGCCGATCCGTGAAGCCGTATATGCTGGCAAGAACTCGGATGAGATTAATGAAATTGCTGTTTCTCTTGGCGTGAAAACACTGCGTATGGCAGCATTGAACAAGGTAAAAGAAGGTGTGCTTTCACTGGAAGAATGCCTTCGCGTGACGGTAGGTGACTGATGCCTGTATTTTTATGGGAAGCAAAAACCAAAGATGGTACCAAAAAAAGCGGTGAAATTGAGGCTGATAACAAGATCGTTGTTCAGGCCTCATTACGCCGCCAGCGGCTGGTGGATATCAAGGTTAAAAAGAAACCGGTTGAGATTGTGCTGTTTCCGGAAAAAGTCGATGATAAGGATATTTCCATCTTTTTCCGTCAGCTGTCAACCATGATTGATGCCGGCCTGCCGCTGGTTCAGTGTTTTGAAATGGCCGAAAAAGGAACGGATAAACGGTCGCTGATCGATTTATTGCGCGGTGTGCGGGAAGAACTGGAGAGCGGCACGCCGCTGGGCGAGTCATTGCGTAAATTCCCCAAAGAGTTTGATCGCTTAACCTGCGCCCTGGTAGAAGCCGGTGAGCAGGGTGGTATTCTGGATACGATTTTGCTGCGTCTTTGTGATTATAAAGAAAAGGCACTGGCGCTGAAATCCAAGATTAAATCAGCGATGGTCTATCCGATTTCCATCATGGTGGTGGCCTTTGCGGTCACCGCGATTCTGATGATTTTTGTGATTCCCGTGTTTGGTGAAATGTTTGCAAGCTTTGGCAAGGAATTGCCGTTGCCAACGCAGATCACCATGAAAATTTCGGATTACTTTGTTGAATACTGGTATGCTGTGATTGGCATCCCCATCGCCCTGGTGTATAGCATCAAAATGCTGTATGGCACACCGCAGGGCAGGCTCCAGCTTGACCGCCTGATGCTAAATCTGCCGGCGCTGGGTGATGTATTACGAAAAGGAGCGGTGGCCCGTTTTTGTCGCACATTTGCCACGCTGTCTTCAGCAGGGGTGCCGATTCTGGAATCGCTTGATACAGTGGCAGAAACGGCAGGCAATGTGGTTATCGAAAACGTTATTCTTTCCTGCAAGGAGTCGATCAGTCAGGGGCAAACGCTGGTTGGCCCTCTGGAAGAAAGCGGTATTTTCCCGATCATGGTCACCCAGATGATTTCCATTGGTGAGCAAACAGGTACGCTGGAAAGCATGCTTAGCAAAATCGCTGACTTTTATGAAGAAGAGGTGGATACAGCGGTTGACGGCATGACGGCGCTGATGGAGCCGGCGATTATGGCCTTTCTCGGCGTGGTGATTGGTGGCCTGGTGATCTCCATGTACCTGCCGATTTTCAGCATGGCTTCAGGCGTTTGACGAAACAACGCGGCGTGTCCGGCGACGTGCCGTGATGACAGCAGGATGCCTCCCCCTGTGACGGAACAACTCACCCGGCTGTCCCGGCAACATATGTTGTATCTGTTACTGTGGCGCAGTCTGGCGATGCTGTCGGTGATGGGCATTGCCCTCTGGGTTTATTATCCGTCTGCTCCACACCTCCAGCAGCAGGGCCTGCTGGCGCTGTGTGTTCTCGCCTTGTTGCTGGCGGCGGCACAGGGCGCAATCATCTGGCGCCGCTGGCATATTGCGGTTCAGCTGTTGTGTCAGTTTGGTGCCGACACCTTGTTGGTGTCGCTGCTGGTGTTTCTCAGCGGTGGCATTCACAGCCCTTTTGTCCTGTTGTTTGGTCTGGTCATTGTGGCCAACGGCATTCAGGCCCATGCCTTGTCCGTGGTGGTGGTCAGCATTGCTGCCTGCGCGGGCTATTTGCTGGCCATTCACGCTTATGCCTGGATACTTAATGACCCGCTGACTGATGACAGTACGCTGAAAATCCTGCTTCAGGTCTCCATTTTGCTGCTCGTCGGCGGTATTATGGCGGCCATTGCCAACCGTCATGCCGGACTTGCCCGACAAAGCGACCAGGTGGTGCGCCAGCACCAGAATCTGCAACGCATGCACCATCAGGTGATGTCCTCCATGTCTGAGGGTATGGTAGTGCTGGATCGCTTTCTGGTAATTCAGGATTACAATGAGGCAGCCCACCGGATTTTTGCGCATGCGGCCAGCGTTGGCATGCATATCCGTCAGCTATCCATTCTGCCGGAAACGGTTGTGCTGCAATTGCAAGACAACCAACTGGATGCTTTTCAGTGTGACTGGCTGTATCAGGGCAACAGCTATCTGATTCAGGTCACCCGGCTGCCGGAAAACGGCAACCTCGCCTGCTGGTTGATCAGCTTTGTCGATGTGACGGCCATGAAACAGCTGGAGGCCCGGCTGATGGAGCAAAACAAGCTGGCGGCACTCGGACGCATGGCGGCCATGCTGGCACACGAGTTGCGCAATCCCATGCATACCATGAGTCAGGCTGTTGATCTGCTGGTGAGAGTGCCAGAGGAAAAGCGTGAGCCGATTCGCCAGATTCTCCATGAAGAAATTCATCGTCTGGATCGTCTGGTCAGGGACATGCTGGATTATACCCGGCCTCTGCAGCCACAGCCAGTGCGCGTCAATATGACTGAGCTGATTACGCAGTCGCTGCAACAGGAAGATGCAGAGGAGGTGAAGCATGTTCAGGTGGATTGTGATGACATCGTGGTCTGTGAGGATCCCGGCCACCTGCGCCTGGTGCTGGATAATTTATTGCGCAATGCGTTGCAGGCCAGTCCTGCCGTCGGCAGCGTGCGTATTCGCTGCGTGCAGCACGATGCGATGCAATGGCAACTGGACGTTGAGGATCAGGGGCCGGGTGTTGATCCTGCCATTGAACACAATATGTTTGAACCATTCAGCAGTTTGCGTCATGGTGGCATCGGGCTTGGGCTGGCGACTGTCTGGCAGGCATGTCAGGCCAATGACTGGCAGATCAGCTATCGGCATCAGCAAGAGCGCACTGTTTTTCGCGTTTGTTCGGCAACAGAACATCAGAAGGCGGCTTTTTTGCATACTGGCAAGATACAGATAACAAAAACACAGGGGCTGGCAGAGGCATAAAACGTGGCGGATATTTTGCTTGTTGAAGATGAACGCAATGCCCGGCAGGTGATTGCCATGGGACTGGAAGCATCCGGTCATCGCGTCACTTGTTGCGCCAGCGCCCAGGAGGCGCTGCCTGTGATTGCGCAAACGCATTTTGATGTCGTACTCACTGATCTTCGCATGGAAGGGCGGGATGCCGGCCTTGATGTGGTGCAGGCTGCTGCCGCTAAAGAACCAGCTCCCGCAACACTGTTGATTACCGCCTACGCCAGCACAGAAACAGCCGTGGATGCCATGCGTTTTGGCGCCTTTGATTACTTAACCAAGCCTGTTTCCATGGACGAACTGGAAGATGCGATTCACTGTGCCATGGCACAGCAGGCACCAGCGACTGAGAAAACACCGGCAGAAGGGAAAGCATCTTCATTGCTGATTGGGGATTCGCCGGTCATGCAGCGCATTCGCGAGCGGTTGCAACGTGCAGCGCGGCGTGATGTTACCGTATTGCTCACGGGTGAATCCGGCACCGGCAAGGAAGTGGCAGCGCGCTTTGTGCATCAGCATTCTTCGCGTGCCAGTCAGCCTTTTATCCCTGTTCATTGCGCCGCGATTCCTGAGGGGTTGTTTGAATCCGAGTTGTTTGGTCATTGCAAGGGCGCGTTCACCAGCGCCGATGCTGATCGCAAGGGGCTGGTGGAAGCAGCACATGGCGGCACCCTGTTTCTCGATGAGATCGGTGAAATGCCGCTGAGTATTCAGGTGAAGTTGTTACGCCTGCTACAGGAACATCGTTTTCGCCGCGTCGGTGAAGATATCGAACGTGATGCTGACGTGCGCATCCTGGCGGCGACCAACCGGGATCTGGCTGAAGAAGTGAATCAGGGAAGCTTTCGTGAAGATTTATTTTATCGCCTGAATGTTGTGCCGGTTCATCTGCCGCCATTGCGTCAGCGAAAAGAAGATATTCCTTTGCTGGTACAGGCGCTGTTAGAACGCATGGGCGAGAATATATGTGTTGATGACAAGACGATGCAACAACTGTGTCAGCTACCACTAAAAGGCAATGTGCGCGAGCTGGAAAACCTGTTGCAGCGACTGCTGGCTTTATCGGATGAAGGCACGCTGGATCTCTCCATCCTCGATGAAGCAGATCGTTTGCCGGGGGCTCCGACGCATGCCACCACGCTCGATCATATTCACCTGAGCGGCAATAATCTGGATGATGTGCTGGAAGACATTGAACGAAAACTGATTGCCGAAGCGCTTGAGCGAACAGACAATAATGCAACACTGGCTGCCAGAGAACTGGGTATTACCTTCCGTTCCATGCGCTATCGCCTGAAAAAACTTGGTTTAAGGAAGTAATATTGGACGTTACCCAGGTATATTTTATCAGCCTTTGCGGGCTGATCGGTTTAATGATCGGTAGTTTTTGTAATGTGTGCGTACATCGCATTCCCCGGGGGGAATCGGTGATCTGGCCCGGCAGTCATTGCCCCCGGTGCCAGCAGGCGATTGCCTGGTACGATAATATTCCCTTACTCTCCTGGCTGCTGCTGGGCGGACGCTGCCGTCATTGTTCGGGAACCATCTCCGGGCGCTATCCCTTGCTGGAAGTGCTGGTCGGTCTGAGCTGGGCCTGGCTTGCCTGGACAACAGGGCCAACGCCGGTGCTGGCGGAAGCGCTGGTGCTGATGACCTGGCTGTGGGTGTTAACACTGATTGACCTGGAAACCATGTTGCTGCCGGACAAACTGACGTTCTCCGGTATAGCGCTGGG
>JALSZZ010000053.1 GCA_027075825.1 Mariprofundaceae bacterium
CCCGAAGCCACCGGCTTTTAGCCGGTGGTCGTTCACGATTGGTCAACAAAAACACAGCAAACGAGATACCTGACCGCTGGAGTTACAGCGACATAATCACCGGAGACAAAAAGATGGGATCAGGTGAGTTTGCTACCCAGGTGACGTTCGCTTCGCAGTATTTCACGGTGCCTTTGAAAGACATATTGAGATAGAGTTCGTTCTTCCACATCCGATTTGAACAAGAATTCGACACCAATCATCAAATGTCCGAGTTTTGATGCGCTGGCCTGTTTTACTTTCCCCAAGAGGTCGAGGAAAAGCGGTGGGAAAAGAGGAAGCATGAGGCGAAGTTCAACAAAGTCATCTTTGCAATAGTCATGTCGGGTTACGAATTTGATGCCGGTTGCACTGATATTGACCTGCTTTTTTTCCAGTTGAGCTTCAAAGGCTTTCTGATCAGAGAGCATGCTGATGATGTAATTCAGTTTGGCATCAAGAATATCCAGTCCTTTCAGGGTGTTGGCATCGGTTCCCTGAACGCCTCCGAAATTGATGCTCGAAGAACTGCCAATGGCATCGCGAAGCGCGAGACTTTGTCTGGCAAGATTACTGGTCTGGTTTTTTTTGAGTTCCAGTTCACCTCGGGTGAGCGGGAAATCAGCAATATGCAGCATATCATCCAGCCTGAAGCTTTCTCTGCGATTTTGATTCTCTGCCATGGTTCCTCTCTTCCTGTTGTATTGGTCTCAACCTTTAATGAAGGGTCGATTTGATCATGCCATTCTCTACTAATGGAAGGACGGCTTCAACCAGAAGTGGATCAAATTGCGTGCCGGAGTTTTTTTTGAGTTGATCAATGCAGAAAGAAAGGGGTTGCGCCTTGCGGTAGCAGCGACTTGTGGTCATGGCATCAATGGCATCGGCAATGCCAACAATGCGTGCTTCTATCGGCGTCGCATCGGCGAGAAGACCATCGGGATAGCCCCGCCCGTCCCAGCGTTCATGGTGATGACGCACGACAATTTTTTCAATTCCCAGCGAGTCAATATGGGCCAGACAATTATAACCGATCACGGGATGAAGCTTCATGATTTCATATTCTTCATCGGTAAGTGGTCCTTTTTTGAGCAGCACAGCATCCGGTGTGCCGACCTTGCCCATATCATGGACCAGTCCACCGATGCGGATTTGCTCAATACGGTCTCCAGGCAGTCCCAGTGCCTTTGCCAGTTTAACGCTGTATTTGCTAACGTTTGCTGAATGATTCTTGGTATAATGATCTCTGGCATCAAGAATGCGTGCAAGTGCAATAAGCGTCTCCTTCATATTGGATTGCAATGCGGCATGGACGGCTTTGTTGTCAAGGGTGATGTCAAGCTGCCCAACCAGTAATTCAAGCAAGCCAATTTCCGATTCCAGATCAGTGAGAGCTCGGCCGATATCTGTCAAACATAACACGCCAGCCGGTTGCCCCTGCAGCTTGATGGTCAGGGCAAGAAAATCTGATTCTACCTGAAGGTCAGGCCATATTTCATCCTTACATTGAAGATGGAGGAGGCTGGCAGCATTATCAAGCAGAGGCTTGAAAGGAGTTTTTGTAATCGGATGGCGTAGTTCACCCTGCCGGGGGTCCGATTGCAATATGATTCTGGCCATTTCGACCAGTTCACCTGAAGGGTTGTCGTACAGGCATAGAATGCCATTTTGGGCCTTGGTAATGTTTTGAGCCGTGCGCAGTGCATGAATGCATATTTCCTGAACAGAGACAGCCGAGCAACTCGGCCAGTTGATAATCTGATTTAACAGTCCCGCCTTTTTATCCATGGCAAAAAGCGCATTGCGGACAAGAAAGTCCTCCTTTCGCCTCAATGGATGCGGAGGTGTTTCTTCTTTCTTTTCCTGGCCAATAATGCTGTTTTTTTCAAGCCACTTGACCAGTTGGGCGGGATCAAACGGCTTCTGCAGGAATGTGTGGAAACCAAGTCCTTTGGCTTTGGTGACAACTTCATCGGAAATATAACCGCTAATCAGGAGCTTGGGGGCGCGATCATTTTTGCGAATAATGTCGCCAAGAATATCGACAACATTGCCTTCATCCAGCTGAAAATCAGAGATGATGCAATCCCATTTCCGGCAGGGGTAGGTTTCCAGAATTCCATGCCTGGTCGAAACGCCCCGGATTTCAACGGAGTCATCAACATCATGAATAATGTCCTCAATCAGGTCGCGGATGGGACGCTGATCCTCGATTAACAGAATGCTGGTCACAGGTTGTTATCCTTTGTCATAATTATTTTTCTCCCCAGCCGATTTGCTGATAGGTTGATTCTGCAAACTTTTCTTCCAGGCGGCGTTTGTAGCTTTCCTCTCGGATGGGCGGAGAAGGTGTCTCTTCCTCGTCCGCCTTCGTTGATGATATCAGGCGCAGGAGTTTCTGGTAACGGGCGGCATTGCCAAGGCGTATCTTCAATTCAAACAGATTGAACGGTTTCGAAAGAAAGTCGTAAATGCCGCGAGTCAGTGCTTTTTCTGCCGATTCCATTTCGGAATAGGCGGTCATGAGCAGAAGTAGTGTTGTGCACGGGTCTTTGGGGGCGGCATCGACGATGTCCCACCCTGTCAGTTTTCCCGGCAGCTTGATATCTGAAAGAATCAGGTCAAATGTTTCTTCCGCCATTCGTTCAATGCCCTTCTCTGCGCTGTTGCAATATGTTACGGTATAATTGTCTTTCACCAAAAATTCCGTCAGAATTTCAGCAAAGGCCTGATTGTCCTCTATCAGCAGCAGGCTTACTGTCAAATCGTCCTGGTTCACCGCGATCTGGATCGCCCTTCAGGTGTCAGAAGATAGGCATTCAGATTGTCAGATTCGCCCTGGACAGAGGCTGCCTGCCTTGCGGCAGAGGAAATAGATACCTTGTCGAGTGATTCATACTTCGAAATGGATTGCTCCTGTCGTTTGCCTGAACCCTCATTGGGACCTGTGTTCTGAATGAGGCGTTGAACCAAATTGTTGACCGGGGAAACACCGTGGATCATTTATTGCCTCCTTTGAATGCTAAACGTCTTGCTATCTATATCTATCGCCGATCAGGGTTTCGACTTTAGCGGTTGTATAAAAAAATATGGGCGTCAGTATTTTGACTGTTAAATTCGGGAGAGTGTGATCGTGCGAACAAATGCTTTCGTGTTGCTGGTAGATGACAATGACGAATTGCGGGATATTCTCGCAGAGTGCTTGGCCAACGACCATTATCATGTCAAGGCGCTGTCGCGGGCATGTGACGCTGAAGATGCCTTGCGGGACACCCGCTTTGATGCGGCGGTTTTTGATGTGCGTTTGCCGGATGGAAATGGCCTTGACCTGATCAAGAAAGCCCGGGCATCCAATCCGGATATGGGCATTATCATGATTACGGGCTTTGCCGAAATGGATCTGGCGATTGATGCCGTTCGCCTTGGTGCTGATGATTTCATGAAGAAACCGTTCAATCCGGATGAGCTTCAGGTTCGATTGCAGGAAGTTCTGAATAAGCGCCAGGTGTATCGAAAATATGAGGAGCTGGTTAGCGAAAAGCATTCGGAACAGCATTCAGAGGCCATGATCGGGCATTGCCCGGCCATGGATAAAATCCGGGATACGATTAAAATGCTTTCTTCCTCTGACAGTACAGTGTTAATCACAGGCGAAACCGGAACGGGCAAGGAAGTTGTCGCCAAAATGATTCATTATTCCGGTGCACGTGCACAGTATCCTTTTGTGTCCATTAATTGCGGCGCGATTCCGGAAGAATTGCTGGAGTCGGAGCTTTTCGGGCATGTCAAGGGTGCCTTTACTGGTGCCATCAAAGGGCGAATCGGTCGCTTTGAGGTAGCACACAAAGGTACCATCTTTCTGGACGAGATTGGCGATATGAGCCCGAATCTTCAGGTAAAGATTCTGCGCGTATTGCAGGAGCGCTGCTTTGAACCTGTCGGGAGCAACGACCCGGTTGAAGTGGATGTGCGTGTCATAGCAGCGACACACCGGGATTTTGAAACGATGGTGAAGCGGGGGGAGTTTCGGGAAGATCTGTATTATCGTCTGAATGTTATCCCGATTCATCTTCCTCCCTTAAGGGAGCGTGATGATGATGTGTTGCAGTTGGCCAGACACTTTATTCAGCATCACTGTCAAAAAAACAACATTCCAGCACTGAAAATGAGCAAGGAGGTCTCCCATCGGTTCATGACCTACGCCTGGCCAGGCAATGTTCGGGAGTTGCAGAATGTAATCGAGCGCATTGTTACATTTAATTCCAATGGTGTGATTAATCTGGACGACCTGCCGGAAAAAATGTTGTCAGATATCGATCGCATTGACCGGGATTTCAGCGTTAATGCCGGGGAAGATTTCCCGATCGACCTAAAGGCAATGGTGGATGAATATGAGAACAGTCTGATTTTGTCTGCACTGGCCAGGGCCAATGGCAATAAATCGCAGGCTGCAGAGCTGCTATCTATCAAACGAACCACACTTGTTGAGAAAATGAAGAAAAAAGCCCTGGGATAAAGAGTCTGATGGTATTACATGAGTGGTGAAGGTTAGGTCTTCTTGCCATATCTGATCAGCAAATGATGTTGTCAGATCTTTAAGCGGCATGCATCTTGCTCATGCTCTGGTTATGAGCAAGATGCGATTGTTTCAGAGAATGCTGACATTGCTGGTTTTCCTGTTGATTATACCAGGCTGTGCGCTGGCGGATACGTTGACAGATATTCGCGCCAAGGCCAATGATGGTGATTATGATGTGGCGCTGAACATGGCGCACAGGATGTTGAAGAAAACGCCGGATGATGAACAGCGCTATGATCTCCTGTTTTTCATTTTCGAAACAGAATATTTGCGGGCTTCACTGCATGAATTTGATGATATACAGCCTGTTGAGGAGGCGTTTGCCGC
>JALSZZ010000054.1 GCA_027075825.1 Mariprofundaceae bacterium
GGCCAATAATGCGGTGCGGGTGAATGCCAGCGAACTGCGTTGCAGCGTCGTGGGGGAAGGCGGCAACCTTGGCTTCACTCAGCTTGCCCGGCTGGAGTACGCGCAGCAGGGCGGGCTGATTTATACGGATGCGATTGATAATGCTGCCGGCGTAAACATGTCGGATCACGAAGTAAATCTGAAGATTTTGTTTTCAGCCACACCGGCGGCCAGCATTGGCCGCAAACGTCGCGATCGCCTGCTGTCGCGGGTGGCAGATCAGGTGGCTGAACAATGCCTGCAAGCCAATGCCCGGCAGGCAGCAGCGCTGGAACTGGCGCGTTTTGATACGCAACGCCACCTGCCACGCTACACGCGCCTGCGCCAGACCCTGCTTGACGAAAAACGCCTTGATCTGCGCGTTGACCCGAAGATGCACGATGATGAAAGCCTGCATCTGGCACCGCAGTTAGCGGTGCTGCTCGGGCATGAAAAAAATCGTCTGCATGATGCCTTTAATAAAAGCAACTATGCCGACTGGAGTTTGTTTGCGGATCGTCTGCTGCATGACTATTTTCCGCCTGCCATTGTCCGCCAGCATGGCGAAGCTATTCGACTGCATCCGCTGCGTCCCAGCCTGACGCATACCTGCATGGCAAATCATGTGGTGGATTATTATGGTCTCGCCAGCATTCATCATTTGCAATCCATGCTGGGCTGCTCAGCCGCAGAAGCTTGCGAAGGCCTGCTGATCGGCGAGCATGTGTTGCACAGCGCTGTTGTGCTGCGGGCGATCGCCGGAATCAGCCGTGCGCCGGCGCAGTTACTGAATCAGCTGCATCATGAAATTCAGGAATATCACCTGCTGTTTGCCGAGGAGTTGTTGCGCCTGTGCGATGTGCAAAACCTGGATGCAACATGGTTGCAGCGACAACATCGTGGCCTGCGAAGCTTTTGCCGCAGCGAAGCCGTGATGGGTATTGGCGGCAATGAAAGCAGTCGCTTTCTTGGCTTGCTGCGTGAGGCAACACGCGCCGGACTGGACCAGGAGACATCCGCTGGTCTGGCCATGTTGCCGGAAACAGCGCAAATGGCGCCGGCCATTTATCTGAGCAGCCAGACGCAACGGCCATTAAAGCACTGCCTGCATGCGATTCAGGCAGTGCTTCATCTGCTGCCCTTTGCAGCCATCGAGAAGCCCATGCGCTCCGCTGAATGGGGCAGTGGCGATGCCCACAGGCTGCGCTGCGAATGGTTCCACCGACTGACCCTGCTGAAAGCCCGTGCCGGCAACTGTTTGTTGCGGCAGGGCAAGAGGGATTATCTGCGTATCGGCGAACAACACTGGTCAGGGCATCGCCACTGGCAAAGCCTGCAACGCTTTGCCCTTGAGTCAGCGCAGCACGAAGAAGGGCGCATCGGCAATGAAGCCGAACGCACCCATCTTATGCTGATGCTGGCCCGGCTGGAAACGCTGGTAGAGGAACAGGCGACGGCTGTCGCTGATACGCCCGGGGGGTGATAAGCCTTACAGGAACCTGTGGAACTTACAGGGACTGGGAGTCTGTCGGACTTTGACAAATCTACTGCGAAAAACCGGATATTGGCCAAATCTTCGCCCTGTTTTTGTTAAATAGCGCTGCTATTCGCCGCCAACAGGTCGTAGATTTGGCTCAATCCCGCTATTTCTCGTAACGATTGCCACAGCCTAGTGGCAGCAACCGCCTTCATCGGTATGCAGGTGGCCATGCGCCAGTTCTTCTTCGCTGGCATCACGCACGGAAACGATCTCAACGTCAAAGTTCAGCGTTTCGCCAGCCAGCGGGTGATTGGCATCAATCACCACCTGCTGATCATCAACGCCCACCACGGTGACCAGTTCAACGCCATGCGCGGCCTGGGCCTGAAAGCGCATGCCAACTTCAATATCGCCATCAAACCGGAACAGCTCACGTTTGACAGGCTGCACCAGTTCCGGCTGACGTTCGCCATAGCCATCTGCCGGGCTGATGGATACCGAGAACGAATCGCCAGCGCTGCGTCCTTCCAGTTCGCGCTCCAGCCCTTCGACCAGGGTGCCACAGCCATGCAGATAAGGCAACGGCGTGCCGCCCTGCGAGGAATCAAGCATTTCGCCGTCGGCATTGCGCAATGTATAGTGAATTTCTACAGCCTTGTTGGCTGTAATGGTTTGAGACATAGATGCTCCTTAAGTATGCGATGCCGCCAATAACGCTGCCTGATGGTGACTGGTGAGCTTGCCAATCAGTTCACCCATCTCACCAGCCAGAATTTGCTCCAGCTTGTACAATGTCAGATTGATGCGGTGATCAGTGACACGCCCCTGCGGAAAGTTATAGGTACGGATACGCTCTGAACGGTCGCCGGAACCAACCATGCCCTTGCGCGCATCGGCCCGTTCCTGATGCAGCGCCTGTTGTTGCTGATCATACAAACGGCTTTGCAGCACTTTCATGGCCTGCGCCTTGTTTTTGTGCTGACTTGCCTGATCCTGACAGGTGACGACCAGACCTGACGGAAGATGGGTGATACGCACGGCTGATTCGGTTTTGTTGACGTGCTGGCCACCTGCGCCTGAGGCGCGATAGACATCAATACGCAAATCATCCGGGCGAATATCAATATCGACTTCTGCTGCCTCCGGCAGCACCGCAACCGTACAGGCAGAGGTGTGGATGCGTCCGCCTGATTCGGTTTCCGGCACACGTTGCACGCGATGCACACCGGATTCAAACTTGAAATGAGAAAACACATTGCGGCCAGAAATCTGCGCAATCAGTTCTTTATAGCCGCCAATGCCCGTGCCGTTACCGGAGAGCACCTCCACCTGAAAGCCCTGACTTTCGGCATAACGGCTGTACATGCGAAACAGATCAGCGGCAAACAGCGCCGCTTCTTCGCCGCCGGTGCCGGCCCGGATTTCGATAATGGCATTGCGATCGTCATTCGGGTCTTTTGGCAGCAGCAGCACTTCCAGTTGTTCCTGGCTCTGACGCAACTGACGACGCAGATCAGCCAGTTCTTCTTCAGCCATTTGCCGCAGCTCGGCATCACAATCGGGATCATCCAGCATGTCCTGACTGTCCTGTTGTTGCTTCAGTAATGCCAGGTGCTGGCGTATATGCACTGCCACCGGCTCAATATCGGCAAATTCACGGGAAACTTCAGCATAGCGTTTGCTGTTGCTGGTAATATCCGGATTTGCCAGCAAGGCCATCAGTTCTTCGTGGCGGTGGACGATACGCTCAAGACGTTCGTTCATGACCCTGATCCTGTGCCTGCCGGGCGCTTTTGATCTCCACATCAAACAATTTTCTGGCCGCGCCCATTAACAAATCGCCTTCAATATCATCAGGCAGGGTTTTCAGGGTGCGCAGCGTCGGGTGCATGAAGCGCTTGCTCAGGGCCTTGCTAAAGCGCTCAATCGCCGCCATTTGCTCATCGTCAAAGTCTTTGAGGTAACGCCTGGCCTTGTTTAATTCATCCGCTCGCATCGCCTCAATCTGTTGCTGAATGCTGCGAATCAGCGGCACAGATTCGAGCGATTTCAGCCAGCGGAGAAAATCTTTCTCCTCGTCTTTGAGCAGGGCATAAGCGCGCGCCGCTTCTTTTTCGCGATTTTCCTTATTGCCCTGAACCACCTGCTGCAAATCATCAATATCATAGACATAGACATTGTTAAGTTCAGCAATGCGCGGATCAATATCCCGGGGCACGGCAATATCGACAAGAAACATGGGACGACCAGCGCGGCGATTCAGCGCCGCTTCCATCATGGCCGGCAACAGCACATAGGTATTGGCACCAGTGCTGGAAATGACAATATCAGCAGCATCCAGATAATCTGGCAGTTGCTCCAGTGTCAGCGCGTGTCCGTCATAATTTATAGCCAGGTTACGGGCGCGTTCCAGCGTCCGGTTGGCAACCAGAATATCGGTGCAGCCCTGACCGCGCAAATGCGTTGCCGCCAGTTCGGCCATTTCACCGGCGCCGATCAGCATCACCGTTTTGCCTGCCAGATCGCCAAAAATCCGTTTAGCCAGATCAACAGCACAGGAAGAAATATTCACCGTATTCTTGCCAATCCCTGTTTCACTTCGGGCACGCTTGGCAGCGGTAAAGGTATGCTGATACAAACGATGCAAAATATGACCGGCAGTGCCTGCGGCCAGCGCCCGGTCATACGATGTTTTGACCTGGCCTAAAATCTGCGGTTCGCCGAGCACCAGCGAGTCAAGGCCGGAGGCTACCGCGAATAAATGGTGGACGGCATCATCGGTCAGGTAGGCATACAAATGCGGCATCACAGCATCCAGATCCAGCCCGGCTGTTTCAGCAAACCAGGCGTGAACAGAGGCTATGGCAGCGTCAGGATCATGGGTAACGACGGTCATTTCCACACGGTTACAGGTAGAAAGCAGCGCCGCCTCACGAATCGCCGGATGAGCGACCCTGGCCTGCAAAATCGCAGGAATATCATGCTCCTGAACGGCCAGTCGCTCGCGCAACTCGACCGGAGCTGTTTTGTGATTAAGACCGATGTGACAAATACGCATGCCCGGAAGCTACAGCCAGGGTCAGGGAAATGGCAAGCAAACACCGGGTTTCCGGCAGGGCAATCGCATTAAAATCTCACCCGCCAAGAACCTTTAACAAGTACTTTTGATCCCATCCGGCACGCAATCGTTTAACTTTCATTCCTGCCTTGAGAGATTTTTCCGCCTTGAGAAGGTTCAAGGCGATATGGCGAAGCGTTGCAAAATTGGCAGCACTATACCCCTTTCTGGTTCTGTTGTTATCTTCGTCAAAAGCGCAATCAAGAACCCAGTGAAGTTGATTCTCTATTCCCCAGTGAGAACGAATTACTTGCCCGATATATTTAGGATCCGATGCATCTAAGCTGCTGATAAAA
>JALSZZ010000055.1:0-2505 GCA_027075825.1 Mariprofundaceae bacterium
ATTCTCAGGAGCATGTCGCGGAGAGCAAGCGGAAACGTGGCTTTCAACCTCGTGTACTCGTCCACCACGCGCTTATAGTTGCGCTTAACCTCGTCGAAATACTTTGCACTCTTCATGAACCTTATGCTGTGAACGTCCAATGGTTCGACAACATACGTGTTGCCCTCGCGCTTGGCCTCCTCAATCAGGTAAACAGGCTGCTCCCCGTTCACCCTCCACACTCTGAACTCCCCTGCATCTGCCTTGATGTCCAAATACACATGCTCATCCTTGAATACTCTGCGGATAGCACTCCAAGCATCCTGCCATGCGATGGCAAGCTTGCCTTGGTGTTCATATAATGGAACCTCACTCTCCACGATATTCTGGTTCTTGAACTCGAACCTGAGGAAGCGGGTGAGATTAGCCGTTTTCAGCCACTTGTAGGCTATCAGGTTGCTGAAAAGCATCGCCACCCAGTAGAACACTCCAATATTCTCATCAACCACAAACGCTGCCATGAGGCCAGTACCCAGCAGCACAACATTAACCATGTTGAACGGCTCTATTAGCAGGAACACGCTGCGCACCAGAACCGCGATAATAACACCCGCAACTGCAAAGGCTGCCGCAACACCTACTGTCTGAAGCTTTATCTCTTCCACGAGCTTCTGGAATTGTTTCGGGCTGAACACAATATTCTCTGGCCCTATGGCCCGCGGGCTCTGTGCTATAGTGTATTGTCTTATAATGTTGTATGTTGATATTGTGCCGTCTGGCTCCATGACACGCAGGTTTATAATGATGCGTAGGAGCCCCTTCTCCTCGACCCGCAAATCATATTCTTTTACGAAGTCGATTACCTGGCGCTTCTGGAACACCTGCTTCCCGTTCACCTCGACTGTAACGCTTGCCTCGGCCTTGTTCTGCACATAGATGCGTAGCATGAAATGCGGTGCCACCTGCCCCCCGTTCTGGGCAATGACATCCCAGCCATCAGCATTCCTGAAATGCACAATAACGTCTGCTGGCATCTCGGTCTTCGTAAGCGCAAGGGGTGCTTGCACCATTATCATTATTATTAATAATAGGAGTATGACGCACCTCACTTCCTGTCACCTTCCTTGACAATTATCACTTCCTTGGCCTTGCGCCTCAGCTTCATTATCGCATATGTGATGAACGCTCCCAACAGCATTGTGATTATGCCCGTTACTATGCCAGGAACAAAAATGTACCTGCTAACCAAGTTTGCTATATTGCTCCACTTGCCCCAAAACTCAGATGTGAACTCAGGGTTGTCAATCGTAAAATAGAAGACCTCATCCGCTACATTACCGTGATTATCCTCTGCCCTGACCAGGAGCCTTGCAAGCCCATTTGGTATCTGCTTGGTATCAACCGTTATGTTCGCATAGCTGTTTACCAGGGTCTCGTTATGCCAGTCTTCTTCCCATTCCCATTTCCATAGTACCTGGTTGTTCTTGATGCCGCTCTCGTCATGTGCATATATGATGATGCTTGTAGTACCGTTGAGAACAGCATTCAAAGCTGGTTCCACAAGCATTATCGTGGGCGGTGAGTTGAACACAGCTAGGCTTGCACTCGCATAGCCGATTTGCTTCCCATTCCAGTTGTTATAGACATAGACGCTGACGGGTATTGTTTCAAGTGTGTTCTGTGGCAGTTTCGGAATCGTGTAGTCGAGGCTAAGCGTGTTGTTCGTTATCGTTATTTTATTGTCATAGTAGAGGGTTTCTCCGCCTGCCTCAACCCGAACCGTTGTCTCCAACGGGAACTCGCTTGTCAATGTGATGTTTATTTTCACAACATCCCCCGATTCATGTATATCGTTGGGCACTTCTATCGTCACATTGACTCTTGCCAGCTCACTAACATTGTATTTGTTTATCTTTGCAAGTGTTGTGAGTAACACATTGTTTATGATTGGTAAAGCGAAATATGGTTCCCCGCTTGGATTGATATTCTGTACCACCAAGTCTACAAGTGATTTGTCGGGGAAATCCTGGCTCTTGAACGGGATTATCTTCAATATACTATAATTTGTATAGCTGTAACCGATAAGCGCGGGCAACACACCGTAATAACTAATGTTCTCATAGCCATCCGTTACTGTCATGTTTGCATAGACAAAGCCTGCTCTGTTGGTGCTTATATTTATTGGAATTGTGGGATTGCCAATGCTGTTTGCGTATATGGTTGTTGTGGTGTTTGCTTCTCCGATAATGCCCTTGTAGGGTTGAATCAGCTCTACTGATATATTGTAGGTGCGGACAGAGGCATTGTAGTTAAGCAACTGCAAAGTTAACAAGATAGTATCGGTTAGGTTATAGAATGCCCTGTCTGTCTGCAATGTAGCAAGCAGTGTTAAGGCTTTGTCGCCTTCAACCCCAAGCTCCCAGATGTTTTCCTTCTGCTGAGAATCAAGTATGAATAAGGCTCCTTCATAGTAGCCTACAAGCCCGCTTCTGGTCTTCAGCTTTGCCGTTAGTTCTGAATAATCGT
>JALSZZ010000055.1:2515-4900 GCA_027075825.1 Mariprofundaceae bacterium
TTCCAGTTGCTCCAAAGTAATCGCATCAACTGGTATCGACCAAACGGCTATTGCCGTATGGTTGCCGAAATCGGTTATGTTGTAGGTTACTGTTATCTCGTCTTCCGTCGAAACAGGAATTGTCAATAATAGCTGGCCATTGGTTATATTGTAACTTGTAGTGTTAGTTTCGGTATGGTCTGGGAACACCCTTTCTATTGTTACATTGGCGGTTGTGTTGGGATAGATTATATAGCCATCATCATACCATGTTGTTAGGTTTAACGTAATATTGGAAAACAGCATGGCATAAAGCTTGGTATCGCTCTCAATATTGGTGTTAAGTCCTGCGACATAATAGTATTCTTGCTTGTCCACGTTCTTGGTTATCTGATTCTCAGCATCGTAAACCCAATAGATATAGAAGTCAAACTTACCGCTCTTGCTTGTCGGGATGTGCCATACGCCCGTCCCATTAATTATTGCCATGTAGTAATTGTTGCCCCAGTAGTCCCTGACTGCAAAGCTTCCTTGAACTGGGCTTGTATCAAGTGTATGCCATGCATTAAGTGTTAGTGTTTCCACGTTGCCCTTTGCCGTCACATTGTTATATGAATAGGAATAACCAATGTCAGTCACCTTCACGGTCGTGTTCTTAACGCCACCTACGGTCTCGGCTTGAATAACTATGAAAGCATCATATGATGGTGCAGTAAAATTGACTTGTGCTAATCCGTTACTGTCTGTAGTAACTGTTTGCTGGTAATAGTCGCCATAGCTAATGGTTGCAATAACATTATAGTTACCCTCTGAAAGCGTGATAGCCACGTCGTCTGAATCGATAAACACTTCGCGCACGACCGTGCCATCGGTTGTGTTCACGAATTTTACAACCGTGCCGATGGGGAAGAACCTGAGGTGCACCAGCCCATCATTTGTGCCATTGTAAACCACCCAAAGCCACTTCTCCTCAGCGGGAACCCTAGCCACGCCACCATACGGGGTACCAACAACCGAAGAATCCATAAGGTCAAAATAGTGGGTACCATTAAAGAACGTGGGGTCGGCGAAGAATGTTGTACTGTTTGTATTTTTATCTGTTAATCTTGTGTATGCAATTTGACCGTACCAAAAAATTGTTCCAAATGGGTTTGCACCAAGGATTAGTGGTGCGGTGTTGTTTATTTGGTTGCTGATGCGGTCGGATACATTGTACGTAGCGTAGTTATTGCCATTATATATACTCGAAACCAGTATGTTGGCGGGGTCTCGGAAGTCATAGGTTACCGTCATATTCACCCATCCAGATACCAGTGGAGAAAATGCGAGACAACCATCACAATAAAATGAGGAATCGCCATCGCTTAGACCGCCAGATACTTTGCTTTGGAGGCGAATGTTCCAGCCGATACCCCCTGTGCTGTAATAACTTGTTCGCTTTTCTACACCATAGGCACCTTGTTCATATTTGAAAGCAATATCAACGGACCAATAATCACCGAATCGCCCATAATCAATACCAGCCGAATTCGGAAATGACACGTAACCGCCCCTGAACTGCCAGTCCCATAGGTGGGGTGCTAGTATGGTGCCGCCCGCCAGCGTCACGTTGCTCAAAACAATCGTAGCGTTGTAGGGGTACTGACTTATTCCTGTCCAGACCGTTACGTTCTCGCCTGAAATCGGGTTGCCGTACTCGTCTTTTACTGTGATGTTTACTTGGATGTTCTGCCCGTGGCCATAGATTGGCTTGTCCGTTGTAATAGAGTAGATGCGGTTCCAGGCCGTGGTGGTCACATTACTGCTTGCCTGTATCCATAGGTCCCCGTTCGCGCCCGTACCCAGGACGGTGTATGTGCCCTGGGTTATATCCTCGCCTCCTGGCACCCTGTACACGTTATAGGTTGGGTCATACACATACGTGTAGGTCACATTACTCGCGCTGTATGCCTCATATGTTTTTGTTATGACGCCAACGTTGGTGGGGTAACCGTAGATGGTTATGCGTGGCCAGTACTGGTTGCTGCCTGAAACCACGTAATTTGTGTATATATAATCGACGCCCGACCGCGATGTCAGGAGTTGCCACGATGGCCCGTCGCCTTCCCACGTTATGGTGTAAACGCCTGGGAGCAAGAGCTTATCCACCGTTATGGTCACATACCAGCCCCCGCTACCCGACGCGACAACGTTGCCAGCCCAGTCCTTTAAATAAAACGTTGTCGCACCCGAGAGCTGTGATTCAATCGTAATATTATGGATGTAGACTGGCCGTGTGAGCGTTATGCGGGGCAATGTCGACGTTGATATGCCCGATGTGCCCGTCTCCTGCTGGAACAACAACTGCAACCCAGCCGCGTAATCAACACCATACGCTGTCCAGTTCAGCACACCCGACGTGAACCC
>JALSZZ010000056.1 GCA_027075825.1 Mariprofundaceae bacterium
AATCAAGTTGTTACAAACACTAGCTTTTTCAGCTTACATATCGCCTAAAGTTGGCGAAGGTATTGTTCGATGAAGTTAACGTTGAACGAATACCCTCGTTCACCCGGTTGCCATGCAATCCCGGATAGCGCCTGATATTTCTTTCCAGTAATCGTTCGCCATGAGCCTTCATAAGGGCATGAATTTCTGTTACGGGAATACGTCCGATACAGACTCTGCTGAAGTTCATATCTTCAATACTGGCCTTGCCAACAAGGCGCAAGGTTTCATCGACCGGCTTGATGCGCTGAAGAATACTGATCAATACGTCATGATTCACATGCTCCCAGGTTACCTGCTCACCAAAGCCACTTCTCTGAATGGCTTCCCGGGCCGCATCATTCCATTGCAGTCCATTGTTACAGGCAATGGCACGCACCTGAGGAATATATCCATCGCGAATCAGGGAATGCACTGTTTCCACTTTTGCCTTAAGTCTTTGATTGATGGTGCCCAATGTGGCAGATGGATCAAACAGATGACGAATCGCATTGATCATATCATCAATAGCGTTGGCTGCAAAATGGGCATTGCCTTCCAGGTTGTTTTTGTATTTCCCCTGAAATAGTGTGACAACAAACTCCCCGTCAATCTCTTCGGTGAAGTGAATGGCATCAACACCAAAATCACCACCTCCTTCCGTCAGGCAATCAAAGGCTTCATCATGATCCAGATCCAGCATGGTTTTAACACACAGATAAACGAATGACAGCGACTTCAGTTTTCCGCTGTCTTTGATATTCAGTTCATCAGCAGCCTGAGCTTTGATCTCTTCCATGATCCCGGTCAAACGCTGATCAATAATCGACGCGTTAATATTCATGATGCATCTCCTTCGTGAATCACTAACCGTGCGGCGCATGTTTCGGCCAGCTTCAGGTGGTGCAGGATTCGTTGTTTGCGACAATTACAGCAGTGTCACTGCCAAAGGCGTGCCTGTTATGCAAGGAAACCGGAAGTTCGCCCATGTATTGTGCGCATTAACTGAGAAACTCGCGCTGCTGCTCAATAATCCGTGCCCGTTCTTCCAGTTTTTCTGTGACGCAACGATCCAGCGCTTCATTAAATGCCGGGTAGCGGTTGCGAAAAGCCATGACGGTATCCGTATTGATCATCAGCAGTCGCAACAGCGTCAGTGCCCTGACATTCGCACAATGACGATCTTCGGTGAGCAAGGCAATTTCCCCGACCTCATCACCGGCAGCAACCTCACCAATAATAATGCGTTTCCCCGGCTTATCCGGATGATTCACGGAAACTTCGGCCCGGCCACCAATGATAATGCACATGAACATATTGGTGATATCACCATCACGGTAGAGTAACTCGCCCTCGTTCAGCTTTACAAAACGGGCATTGTAGAGAATGACTTCCCGCGCTGGTGCCGGCAGATGCTGAAATACATGATTTACCGCCAGGGCACCGGAAGCCAGTCGGTACTCTGACGTTTGTACCACTGCCCGGCGGAATTGTTCATTGCTGTCAATAATGGCGTGCATTTCATGGGAATGAATCTGGTAAATATCCGAAGTCTCGATCGTCGTCACTGTGGCACCGGCAGGCGTGCCATAAAGAAAAGATGATTCGCCAAAGATTTGCCCCGGTGTGATACAGGCCAGTGAATATACCCGCCCCCGGTAATTTTTTTCAACCTTCAGCATGCCGCTTTTCAGCAGGAACAGGTAATTATTTTCCTGCCCTTCCCGAATCACCTGCACACCACGGCGCACCCTCACTCCTACGGTCAGGGTGCGTAAAAAAAGCATTTCTCCCGTCTGCAGTGAAGCCAGAATGGGGAAAGTGCGCGCGTCGTATTGTACGGGGATACTGGTGTTGATTTCGTCCACGGCAGCATTCTCACCACCCCGGACGACCAAGGCAAGCGCTGTTTTGTAGCGTTGTTAAGCGAGGCGGCAGCATACAGCTTTAACAGGTGCAGGCCAGGGCACCGGTTTGTTGCTCATTGTGTAACACAAGCGCCTTCAATAGCTGAGCGTGCGGATATTATCTGCCTTTTTTCCTGCTGCGCTGAATGCTTTCATCAAGGCTTTTTTTAGCGCCAAAATGTGCCCAGATATCAGAGACGATGGCCATCGCCATCAGCCCGAGCAGCACTTCTCTGGGGGTGTGAACGAACGTTGCCAGTTCGTTAAGTCCGGCATTCTGAAAGAACACTTCCCAGGCCCACAGCACCATCAACAAATGGCCACCGATCATGACCAGCAGCATAAAAATCGTCCAGCAACTGCTGACAAGCAAGGTAACATAGGATGTCTGACCAGGAACAGCCATGATTAACCCTCCTTTTTGCTGTCGAAACCAACTTTATGAATACGCTGCACACGAAGCGCCTGATCATAAACAATCGTCACGCGGCGTATGAATGCCCGGTTGTTTTCATGATCTTCAAGCTGCTCGATGTAATACACGGTGCGTGGATGCAGACGATCCACCACAGCCGGAGAACCCAGCAGGGTTTCCACGCGAAAGCGTGAATCACCCTGTGAAATTTGCGCCAGTTGATCTTCCCTGATGACATTCCCCTGGTGAATGATCGGCTTATAACAGGCTGTCAGCAAGAGCGCGAATAATAATGCCATTACGATGCGCATACAGCCTCCAGCGGCGCGCGGTGACCTTGTTCCAGCAACTGAATATATGCGCTCATGCCCTGCTCCAGCGAATAAGCAGGTTGCCAGTCAAGCAGTTGCCGCGTATGCGAAAGGTCTGCCGCTGTGTGATTCTGATAGAAAGGGAAAGGATTATCAAAATATTCAACATCAAACTGTTGCCCCAGCACATCGCCCAGAATTTTCACGACATCATTGAAACAACGCGCCTGACCAGAACCGACATTGCAAACACCGGAGGTAGCAGCCTGCAATGCTGCCAGGTTGGCCCCGATCACATCGCCGATATAGACGAAATCACGCCGTTGCTCACCATACTTAAACAACCTTAATGGCTCACCCGCCCTGGCCTTGCCATATAGCTGCAACATCATGGAAGCTGTCTTGTTGCCATCGCGTTCATTCTTGTGATGTTCGCCCGGGCCATACACATTAAAATAACGCAGGCCGATAATGCCACCCTGATGCCGTTCATACCAGCGGGCAGCAATGCGATCCATGGCCAGTTTGGAAAAGCCGTAGATGTTTTCCGGCAACTCGCCGCTACCAACGCGGTTCGGCGCCGGTGAATTGCCATAAGTGCCTGCTGATGAAGCGTAAATCAGCCGCGTAGCTGAGCAGGCAGTGGCTTCCAGCAGGCTGGCAAAGGCGTTGGTGTTCACCTCGACCATATGCCGCTGATCCATCACCGTGGTATCCGTAATCGCTGCCTCATGAAAGACTGCGGTATAATGACCATCGGCAATTTCCCTGAGGAACTGCGGATCATCGCAATCAGCAGCCCGGACTTCGCAATCCAGATGAATCAGGTTACGCCAGTCACCTGAGGTGAAATCATCAATAATCACCACATCATTATCCGGGTTTTTCAATAGTGCAGCGGCGATATTGCTGCCGATAAATCCGGCACCGCCAGTTACTGCGTAACGTCGTTTTTCGCTCACCTTCGCCAATTCTCCTGTAATCGCATGAATGCCCGCGTCGTGGCTTCACTGCATATCGGGTAGCCCGCCCGGCGATTGATGGCGGCCATCATGACGGCCGCATCACCATCGCGTACCTGCGCCACATCCAGGCCGGTTTCTGCCAGCAGCCGTGCCATCCAGCTACCCAGTCCGGGCAGCTTGCTGATACGCACGAGACGAATCAGTTCATCACAGCGTTCAATACTGATTTGTCCACCGCTGGCAGCAGACAAGGTAACTGCATCCGTCTCATCCAGTGTATCAAGCGGACGACAGAGCAGTTTCAGAATGACCCATTCACTTTCGCTGACAAAATCCCTGTCTTCATGCAGCGGGAAAGCCCCCCGCATGGTGCGTACTTCACCCACTAATCGACGTAGGGCGTAGCGCCAGCGATAAACGCACCTTTCAATGCCCACTGTTCGATTTTGGTATTGATGCGGTTAGAATCCGTCAGATTGGCGCGACGAAAACGCGCACCGGTAAAATCTGAACCATACAGGTCGCTGCGCATCAGACTGGCTCCGCGCAGATCTGCACCGCTGAAGTTACACTCTGTCAATGAACTGTCTGATAAATTTGCCTCCCGAAGATTACTCCCGGTAAAATTACAGCGTTCAAGTCTGGCTCCTGACAGCTCCTGACCAGAGAAGTCCTGGCCGGAAAAATCCTGACCGGAAACAAGTTTACCTTCTGCAATGGCTGCTTTTAATTCATTTGCCGTCAACGCATCCTCCCTTTGCCCTTATGGAAATTGTTCTTCTGAAAAAACCGTGGATGTTAGGGATTGTGAGGCACAAGGCAACTATCAGCCGTCATCAAAAGCGTAGCACCCCATTGTTGACAGTCAGAGCGCAACGCCCGCCTCGCCTTGTTCAACCCCAATAAGGGATAAAGCCGAATCAACACACAGATGTAACGGGCGAACATGTTCAGTCGTGATCAGGGATGCTCAAAAAACACATAACTGGTCGAATAATCGCTGAATTCGAAATAAACTTTCTTTTCACCGGGATCAACCTGCATATTCAGGTTTTCATCAAGCACGCCGTAACCAAAACGATAGGGCCGGGGTGTGCTGCCGTTGGTGCTGATGGCGGTGGAGATTTTGTCGATACGCAAAAAACGACGCACGAGTTTGTCGCCAGCATACACTTCCAGCACGCCATCGGTGCCCGTGTAGTTTTGCACCACACGAGAGATTTTGTTCTGCTGCTCCTGCGTACAGGCTGTCATCAGCAACACAAGGCAAAGTG